>JAESTD010000059.1 GCA_016763755.1 Mucilaginibacter sp. | reverse complement strand
TTGGAAGCGGAAGCCAATGCGGTGCATTTTCTGAACGAAGCCTTCAAACACTGTAAAGCGATAGCCGCTGCAGAAGAGGCCAGACAGGTGCTGGAAGCGACTTATTTCGGCAAAAAACTTCCTGAAGATTACGCAGAGGAGAACGTACTGACCGAAGGCATACTTGTCGGCAAAGCTGACAAAAAGTTCTCCCCGCTGTTTATTAAAATGAACGCGCAGCACCGTTTTTGGGAGCGTGAGAAACCAAGATTGATCCCTGCCTAAATATTCACAGCCTGTGCAATTGCACAGGCTTTATTATTGTCTTGAAATATGAACGAAACCACGATACAACTGATCGCCGCTGCACGCAACGGGGATACGAATAGGATACAAGAGCTGCTTCGCACCGGCGCTGATATCGATGCCCGGGACGAGAAAGGTTATACGCCGCTGATCGTCGCCTGTTATAACCAACAGGCAGATGCGGTTAAGGCCCTTATCCGTGCAGGTGCAAATGTTAACGCAGCCGACCTCGGCGGCAATACGGCGCTAATGGGGGTTTGCTTTAAGGGTTACCCGGATATTGCGGGCTTATTGCTGGAGCATGGCGCAAACATCGACCAGCGACACGGCAATGGCGGATCGGCCATAATGTTCGCGTCCATGTTCGGGCGGAATGAATTGGTCCGGTTATTATTGCAACATGGTGCGGATGTTAACGCTACCGATTCCCGCGGGATGTCCGCGCTTGACCTGGCGGCACAGCAGGGCAACGAGGAAGGTATCGAGATCATGGAAGCATACTTGAAAACCTGATCATTTATATCCTTTTGACTGGGTTTGGGTTGTCATCCAGTAAGCGAGCGTTGCTCCCACTGCGAAGATGATATGCGCACGTATGCGCTGCAGATAGTATCTATCGTAGTTGATCCATGGCGGAAGCGGATGTGCTTTGAAGGTTGCTTTCCATATCAAAAGTCCAATTACGCCACTGATCAGCCCGAGGATCAGCGCATTCCGCCAGCTGTGTCTGATCCTGCCTGACTCCCACAGCTCGACAAATACTGAAGCAAAAACAAGCCCCATGGCCATGTGGGCTCCCCATCCGGCAATCATTTTCCCTTTTGATGATACCCGGGGGCAAGTCTCGCGATCATGGTCTCCAGGTGCCCGGGTTCGGAAAAGTTCTCATCAAAAAGTTTTGACATCAGTTCGCTGCCTGCCGTCATGACGGCGGTGCCGGTAAAACCGCAGATGATGGTCTTCTCAGGCTGATTCATATCCTTTTACATTAATATTCGAACAGTTGTAATCAAAGCAAACACAGTACCAATTCCGGTATTTCCAGACGATATTTGACTTACTTTGAAAGTACAATCGTACCGGGAAATCAGGTAAAGTCCAACCTTTGACCACTTAGTGAAAACTGTTTTCGATAATCAACCATATACCTCGATTTACGCCATTAAGAAACAGTAAAAAGGGCAAGGTACTTTAGCCATCCGCTATTTTTCATTTTAGACCTTCACTTGCCTTGCCCTTATATGATCTAATGATCATTGCGTGTCATCTGCAGACCGCGGTTTCGTCGTAGCGTTATCCGGCAGCGATTTTGGAGATCACACTCGATAAGGCTCCTTGCGTAGGTTCACCCTAGCCGTTTCCTGCATTTCCCGCAGCGTCGGCGACTATCGTCTTGCTGCTATCCTTTTACTTCTACTTTCCGCCGCGGGCACATAGTCCAACGCTGGCAAGAACAGCGCTGATTACAATAATTTTCTTTATCATTTTGGTTTTTAATATCGTTATCGTTGTATAGTAGTGTTAGGCTTGGTGGGCAACTGAGCACTGTGTGCGGTGTCTTGCGGTGTTTGCGTGGTTTCCCAAACAGTGCCTGCACCGGCGGACCCGGTACCTGAACCCTCCGGCTGAACCATTTCATTCCCGGATGGGGTCAGCAAAAAAGCTTAGGTTTTCGCCAATTTTATTGCATTATCCAAAGACGAGAGCGCTTTATACTTTACCGATACCAAAACGGTCAAAAAACTTATTCTGAGATAACAAGTTGACACTAATGCTTTTTTTTCAAAATATCCAGGGTCCGCTGATCACGCTCCCCGCTAAAAAACTTGTCCAGCACTTGTCCGAATACGGGAAAGGTTGCCGGAACAGCATCGAAAAGCGTCATGGAAGAACGCAGTTTGAGGTGATCAGGGCTTCCAAATACGGCATAAGCGTCATTGCCGGGTAGTGACAGTAGCGCTTTACAGATCTCGGTCAGCCTGAAACCAAGGGTTTGATCGGCAAGGTAATCGGTTGCCTCCTGAAGGTCTTTGATCGCATAATACACGGATATATCGGTTTTGCCGAGGAAGGCGATCTGCGGAAAAATGTACCACATCCAGTGGCTGCGCTTGCGCCCGGCCTTTATTTCTGCCAGGGCTATTTCGTAATGATCACGCTGAACATCATAAAATCGTTTCAAACTGCTGTCTCCTTCCATATCCGTAATTTGGTTTGTATTGTATGGTCAAATTATCGTGCCACTATTACACTAATCATTGTTGCAAATTTGTTTTTCATTTCGTACAACTATCCTTGGATGAAAGCTACCACATAAGCTGTCTCTATTTGTAGTGCTTTGATAATGAATAATTTTCATAAATTTCATTATTTATCGCATTCCTTGGCATGAGATTAGCATCCTATTCATTATAATTGCCGCTCCTGTTTTGAAAACGCTATTCATCTTGAATGGCATCTTGCTATCTCAATTTTTTATCAGGCATGCTCTCAACCTAAGCACTTAAACCGCTTTGATCTCTGCTCGCCTTTGCCGGAACAACGTAGCCGCTGACGAAAGTGTCACAGAATATGTCTTAACGTAAACAAAAGAGTGGGTCAGATGGCTGAAGTGCCGTGCACATAACTAAAATTGCGTTTACCCGGAGATGGAGCCGGCTCACAGCGCTTGATTTACAAAAGGAAATAAAATATCAAAAATAGAACAATGAATAGCGCGAACGCCACTATCACCGAAACCGACTTGCAACAAACGACCGGGCTCTACCCTTATCAGCAAAGAGATCTGGATAAACTTTTTGAACGGTTTGGGCAAAGTAATAAAGATCACCGGCTGCTCTACCAATTGCCAACCGGTGGGGGCAAAACAAGAATATTTGCGGAAATCGCCCGGCGCTTTATCAATACCTTCCGCTGTAATGTAATGATCCTGACGCACCGGCGTGAGCTGAGCAGCCAAACATCGATCGTGCTCAAGAAACTGGGTATCCGCAACAAGATCATTGACAGTTCGGTCAGGCGATTAACAAAGAAAGAAGGATATGCCTGTTTCGTCGCTATGGTGGAAACGCTTAAGAACCGCATCAAAGACGGCATCATCGATCCAGCCTCAGTCGGCCTGGTGATCATTGATGAAGCGCATCATAACTCCTTTCAAAAGCTTTTGGGCAAGTTCACAGATGCGCTGATCCTGGGTGTAACCGCGACACCGTTCAGCTCAAATGCTGATATGCCAATGTATAAGAGTTACCACGAATTGATTGTCGGTGAAAGTATACCAGACCTGATCGCCGGGGGTTTCCTGGCTAAATCTAACAACTGGCGCTATGATGTTGAACTGAATTCATTGGTGACGGGTATCAATGGCGATTTTACCATAAATACGTCGGATACGCTGTACTCGTCACCTGCTATGTTAGAGCTATTGTTGCATGCCTACGAATCTCATTCGAAAAATAAGAAAACGCTGATTTTCAATAACGGGATATTTACCTCGGAGAATGTTCATCAATTATTCAGTGATGCAGGTTATCCTGTTCGTCACTTGGATCATCACACCCCGCCGGCAGAAAGGACAGAGATCCTGGGCTGGTTTAAAAGGACAAAAGGTGCTGTACTCACTTCCGTCTCTATCCTGACCACCGGCTTTGACGAACCATCGGTGCAGACCGTCATTCTTAACAGGGCAACGACTTCGATCACGCTTTATCACCAGATGATCGGCCGGGGCGCTAGAAAACTGCCGAACAAAAAGACATTTACCATCATCGATCTGGGAAACAATACAGACCGTTTCGGCAGCTGGGACACACCGCTGGACTGGCAGGGGATCTTTCAGCGGCCGGAAACCTTTGCTGAAAGCCTGCATCAGCAAAGTGCGCGCGACGCGCATGCCATATCCGATGACCTGAGGGCAAGATTCCCGAATACCCTGCAGCTCAGCTTCGACATACAGGACGAATACCAAAAGGCTATTCAAAGCAATCAGAAAGGCAGCATCGTGATCAGGGAATCGATCAGGCAACATGCGGTGATGTGCATGGAAAACGCGGGCTCTGTCTCCCAGGCATTAGAACTTGCCGCTGAACTCCAAAAGGAGATCGACTGGCGGATCAAACAATATGCGAAATGCCTGGGCAAGGTCACCAAAAATTATACGGACTGGCTGAAAGAGGATTACCGGAATAAACTCCGCACGATGATCACTAAGGTTATGCAGCGTCGTGTCCATGCAGGCACACCCGCGCTTTCAGCTTAGATCTTGCAGCTGCGTTGCAGATAACGAACTAAACCAGCAACCGCAATTGCAAGGCTTGGATAACCGAAGCTCATTGATGAAAAAGCTGTTACTAAAGTGACTTTGGTGATCCTGGCTAAATCGCTTATCTCTCCGCCCGCGAGAAAACAGCCAACTGGCGTTGTCACCATGTTGATGAAAGCCGGGACTAATATTTATTTTCAGGAAGACCGCACTATCGATAGTCAGCCGCCCGGATGGGAATACGTAAACCTGGAACTGAACGAGATTATGGAAAATCAATCTTTTTGTGAATGATGAGCAATCGGTAATTTTTAAAGTGAATTCTTGGTATCTAACAAGCAATTGATCTGTGTGCCCAGAATTTTCGTATCATATCTTTTAATGTTTTGCTCATCGGTCCAGGCAAACGTATGGATCTTCCCTTCGAGATACACCAATAATCCCTTTTGTAAATTTACGCCCTGCGGTACATTGTAAACGGGTAGGATGATTCGATGATACTCCAGGTGTTCAACCTGTACGCCTTGGTTGTCATGTATCTCCATGGTAAGCAAACTAAAGTGATACTCCTTTATTTTTTCGATATGCAGGGAAGGTTCTGTTGCTATTTGTCCTACTAAAATGATCTTATTAACTCCCGAATGGTTTCGCATTTGCCGGTTTGAAAAATTATTGCAGTCGTTGTCAATCAATTGGTTGATCTGTTCAGCAAAAAAGTCAAGGGTATAAGTAAAATATTAACTCTACCCCATATGGGAGTAAAGGTAACTAAAAACTTGTTCGCATTGCATACATTATTCAGGCTGCTGTAGTACTGACTTTTTTTAGGTTCCAGGCGTTCGCAAACTTTCCCCTGTGCCCCGATATTAAAGCATCATCTCATGGCGATCAAGGCCATCGATGAAAAATTAAATTAATTAATAGCGGGATGATGTCCTGCCTAATCATCTCATTTCTTCCAGATTATTGAGCCGGAAGATCTCACGCGCGATGAGTTTGCAATTCGCACCCAGTTCCTCCAGCGTACAACAGATCGATTTGATCTTCACCGGAAGTTCGTTCACGGTTTCCATTAGGTCAATGTGGAGCAGGCAGCCGTCTTTTATCTGTTCTATGCCTTTTAGCTGACGAAATAATCCGTAAGCCGCCTCGCCGTCATCGCCGAGGAAAAATTGCCCATAATCACTGAATCCCTGCTGTGTTTTCAAACTCAATAAAATATAAAACTGCGTTTCCATAGTCTTATTAAAAGCAAGAGCCCTTGATTCAAGAGCTCTTGTATAAAAAAACAATTTACACTTATTTAATTTCAATCTGACGGCGCACCGCTTTGGCCTCTTCGCGTTTGGCAATATCTATGCGTAGAATGCCATCGGTATAACTGGCCTCGATTTGGTTGTGATCAGCGCTGTCCGGCAAAGTAAAGGAACGCACAAAAGAATTGTAGCTATACTCACGTTTGCTGTAATGCTTATGATCGTGGTTTTGTTCTGTCTGTTGTTCTACCGAAATGGTCAGCTGGTTACGGTCCACATTCAATTTAAAATCTTCTTTTTTCAAACCCGGAGCTGCAAGTTCCACGTGATAATGATTTTCGCTTTCGCTGGTATTAACTCCGGGAACACGGGTGATCATGCGTTCATTAAAAAATCTGTCGTTGAAGATAGCATCAAATACATCATTAAAGCCTGGCATTAATGAGTTGTTAGCTTTGTTGTTGAATTTAACTAAGGTCATGGCCTTCTCTTTTAAAAGTTGAACAATAAGATTAATTAAACTATAAAACCTTAAACAAGCAGTGTGCCAGCCGCTTGACGCAGAAGAATTAACAGTATTTTGCTGCAAAATTTGCAGAATCAGTGTCAAATTTTCAGTTCTACATTTTTCCAGCATGGCGCTGGACCAAGGATGTCACTAGCCTATAAAACGACCTTATGATTTAATACGCAGAACAGTTTGCCTGGCGTCCGCTGCCAGTCGCTGCAACAGTTCGGTGGCTTTGCTTTACATAGAGTTATCTTGATTGACTTATAATGCGAAGGACTATAAGAGGGCAGTGAGTGTATCATAACTCAATGCAATGATGTGCCGGGTTGATATTTATTATGCATATATTGGCGTATCACAGATAACTGAGGGGTTTTATGTGATATATTAGGTTATTACCGCCCCTGACAGCGAGTGTTTGGGGCGTTTTTTTAAGATATAATAGTATAGACCGAAGTATTTTGCATTAGGTATGAGTGACGAAACTTATTATTCTGATATTTTTGTTCTGAAGTTAAGTTAACTTAGTTAATAAGAATAAAATCGGACTAATTGAATCCCCGGAAGCGATTGTCCGGGAATTTCGTTTTAAAATTTCAGAATCTTATTACTTTAAAAAGAAACGTATGTGATGCATCCTGATTATATTCGGGTGAATTCAAGTACACGCCTTGCATTTACATTGCAAAGGGTTTATTCGAAATCCTAAGGCAACTCGGTTTGGTTACAGCTGAATTCCTGTAATAGATAATGTAAAATATAACGAGGATTGTTATATCAGTATTTTTTTTGCTATAACTAATCCTTTCTTTAAAAGAAGTACTTCCAAAATTAGGATTTACAATTTAAAAAAATTCTGTGTTAAAGCGACATTTAGTGCTTCGACGCCATCTCATTCATGAAGGTCCTGTAACGCCTATGATTGGCTTTCGGGTTGTATTCTTCAGGTAAAAATCTATCGGCCCTTTAGTCCTCGCCATACAATTGCTCTGCCGTTTGATTGGAACTTTCTACTGTTACCATACCCAATCTTCCTGCCGAACCTGTAACAAAAATTTTCATCTTAAATGTTTCCGGAAATTAGAAAAAGTCTTTCGTAGAGCAATCGCTTAGCAGAATATTTGTCAAATATTGAATTTTACCTGCATTCCATTGGAAAGCGCTGTAGGCTTTCGAAAGAGACCTGAGAGCATCGTCTGGAAATCTGATAATTTGAAGGCTAGTACGTTTATAAAATGATGTTAACCGTTTAAGTTGCCAAACTTTATATGGACATAACAGTTTAGCATTTAGCCTGTTCCTGTATGTAAGCTCCAATGTTTTAACGTCAATTTTACCTGCTTAACATTTCTTAGACTTCATGAAAAGAATACTATTAATTGAAGACGATTTTGATGTCCGGGATGTAATTAAATCGATCCTTAGGCTTCATGATTTTGAAGTATTTGAACTAGAGAAGACTGATGACGTGGTTGCTGTCGTGATCGATTTAAAGCCAGACTTAGTTGTGACTGACTTCTTGCTGTTTGGGCTGAACGGTGGAAAGATTTGTAAGGATCTTAAGACAGATCATCGCACCAGGCATATACCAGTAGTCCTCATCACCGGATTTAAAGACTTTGCTTTCGCCTTCGGTGCGTACGGATTCGATGGCTTTATAGAAAAGCCGTTTGAAATTAACGAACTGCTGGAAACTATCAATAAGTGCTTGGTACCAAAATAGCAATATCTACCCGGGATATGTCTGCGAGTAACGCAAAGGGTCTTTATTGAAAGTTGGCGTGTGGGTATGCCTTTAATGATAATCCGCAGGTTCAAACAGTTGCATGGTATCTGAAATTCGCAAAATCAAACCGAATGCTTCCTATCGGCGGTTATTCCCCCCCCACAACAGCAGAAATATAACACCATAAGACAAAATTTATAATTAGGTCTCTGTATTTTACCGAGAAAAGCGTAAAGGAAATATATGTCGAGCTAGGTTTTGAAGATCAGTTTTACTTTACCCGCCTGTTCACAGGGCTGATGGGCGTATCGCCAACACGTACCGCAAAACACACAAAAAGTAAAAAAAGAGGCCTGCCGAAACCGGAAGGCCATACCTTGTATTAATGCATACTATTTATGGCTGAGCATTATTAATATTCCTATAAAATAGAACATCGCATGTTAAGTAAGATGGATTTTCTTATCCTGCCTAAAAAAGTAGCGCACTTCTGCCTCCATAACATCACGATTATTGCTGCACTCGTAATGATATTTTAGGACATTTGTAGTTCTGTTTTTGGTAAAGGTAACTTCGAAATTTTGATAAAATCTTTAATAAATTGGTGTGTGTTTTGTATTAGCGGGTTCACCCCATGGGACAAAGGAGAAATATTCGACTTTGTCCCTTTTTTTTGCCTTCTAACTTCTTATTAATCAAGTATATTAACTCAGAGGTAGGGTTGATCGAAGCGGTTCGATGTTTCAATTCTGAAAAAGTGAATTTTGAAGGAAAGATAGAACCAATGATTTCCCTTTTTACCTCAGGCTCTGCTCCTGAATAGATTAAATTTAGTTTTGTGAGTTTCGCCAATGAATCATCAAGCAATCTCGATACTTCACCTACACTAAAGCCGTCATCTTTGATTTCCAGCAGATTGTCCTCAATAATGAGAATCTTTTGTTCGGCTTCTGATTTGATCGATTTATAGTCAGCACTGTCAATATCACCGTTTAAAAATAATTCACGCGCACGGGCCAAGCGGCCCTTTAAACTTTCCAATTGATCAGTATAGGATTTAATATTTTCTTTCTAATCCTTTACACTGTCTGAGAATTCGCTTAAAATCACTTCTTTGAATAAATCAGCAACTTTGGGAGACAAACAGAACTCATCCAGATAGTTATAAAACTCACCGTTTACGACCTCGGCCTTTTCCCGGCAGCCACATGACGATGAGCATTGATAATAGTGATAATACTGACTACGACCACGGGATTTACTCGCAGTTAGCAGCCGTTTACACCGATCACAGTATAAAAATCCTCTCAATTCAAATTCTGCCCGCTCTTTGATTTTCGCTGATGAAGCTCCCTGCCGACCATCCAGGACATTTTGAACCCTGTAAAATAAAGCCTCACTAATAAGTGGCTCATGTAACCCATCAATAGCACGAAGATTGATTGACCTCTTAAATTATTGAAAAAAGATTTAAGAAAGTTTCCCTGAAATTCAAATAACTTCAGCCTTAAATATTCGAAGAATAATAAAAAGATCTTATTAATCTATCTTAAACATAACTGCCGGACAAAAATCCTTTCATCGGGCACCAGGTCATACGGCCGACTTTAACCAAAGATGGTTCGCCAGATGACGTTGTAAATGTCGGTTGCGTTTACAGCTGACGAAGGTTCATCTGTTATTAAAACCGCTTTATATTCATCAGCGACATTCACCCTACCATGCGAACCCTTGATGAGGGTAGCGTCCAGTGGGATAACATCCATGACATACCGAAGGCCGGCCTTTTTTCGTAACAATTTGTAACCCGCACGGGCTTTTGAGGTCATAAACATTTCAACCGGGTCATAACCCGGCTTCTTATGAATGTCTACAACGCGTGCATAATCCGGCGCGAGCGCATCATGTAGCCAGAAATAATACGTGAACCAGCTTTGCTCATCCGCCACCAGCACCAGGTCACCCGCGCGCTCATGGTCGATATGATACTTTGCCTGATCCTCCCGGTCAAGCACCAGCGCAACGCCCGGCACATTCTTCAACAGGGCCTTTACCCGGTCGGCAACCGATGGATCGTTGATATAGACATGGGCGATCTGGTGATCGGCTACAACAAAGGCTTTTGATGCGCCGGGGTCAAGTAATTCCAAACCACGCTCGATGCGGATACCCAGCAGGTCATGCTGCCTGAACAGGCGGTTCAAATGTACCGGGTTGCTCACCGGCGCTATGCCATATTCGGAAAGCAAAATGATTTTAGCGTTCTTCTTTTCGTAAAATGTCACCAGTTCTTCCACGATCTGGTCGATTTCCTGCAGTTCTTTACCGGTCTTCGACAGGTCCGGGCCGAACTTTTGCAGGCAATAATCCAGGTGGGGCAGGTAGATCAGGGAAAGCGTGGGGTCATATAGGTCATCGGTACGCATGGATGCGTCAGCTATCCATTGGCTCGACCGGAAGTTAGCGCCCGGTCCCCAAAACTGAAAGAGCGGAAATTGCCCGAGCGTGTTTTGCAGATCATCGCGGAGTTCAGCGGGATGAGAGTAGCAATCGGGGATCTTGCGCCCGTCGGCCAAATAATTGGGGCGCGGCGTCACCGAATAATCGGCGGTCGAATACATGTTATACCACCAAAACATTATAGCGGAGGTGAAAGATGGGTCCTTAGCCTTGGCCTTATCCCATATTTTATCGCCGTTCACGAGCTTATTGGATTGCTTCCAGAATTTCACCTCGCTGTCCACCCGGTCGTACCAGCCATTGCCCACAATGCCTGTATCGCTCGGATACCTGCCGGTCAGGTAGGCGGATTGCACGGAGGTGGTCACGGCCGGTAACATCGGTTCAATGGTGGTCAAATGTTTTCCAGCGATATATTTTTTCAAAAATGGCGTATGCTCGCCGATCACCGACTTGGAAAGGCCGACGATATCAATCACAACGGTTTTGTTCATCATGCAATTAGTTGGTTAACCTGTTTTTCACCCATTCCATTTCGCGGATGATCGATCGGTCGATAGGGGCTTTCAATCCATCCGGCAATACGGTCCATGTATACGTTTCCACCTCCAGGTGATCGGTGAACGATTGCGCTTGCTGAATGTCCAGCACCGTTTCGATATCTGCCCGGGTAGATTGCAGCAAACCAAAATCGGCCACAAAAACAGGTACGTGAAAATGCGCGCGCCATTCTTCCGCCTCATCCTTCGACGCCAGCGCTTTGTCCAGGTCGGGGTAGCGCAGCAGTTCACCGTCTGCCCGCCTGGCAATTACCTGGTGCAGGTAAGTCGGTTCGTCAAACCCGGCAAAGGCTTCCCGGATCCCGGATGTGTTTTCCGGGGTGAATTGAGCTTTTAAGGCGGCGCTGATCTGGATCTTACCTGTTAAGATTCCTTTTTCGGCCAGTTCATCAATGATCTGCTGATGCGGCTCATACCCGATGGCGAAATGGCAGACATCATAGCATAAGGTAATATGCTGTTTAATGATCCGCTCGGCATCAGCGGGCGTAAAACCAAATTTTTGGGCGAAATGTTTGATCCCCAAAGGGATGAGAACGTCCCGGTACCAGTCGATAAACTCTCGTCCGCTTTCCAATATACCATCCGGTTCCGGTTCGACATCCAGGTGCATGTTCAGGCCGGTTTGTTGCTTTAGAACGTGCAGTTCCTCGGCGACCTGTAAAATGTTGCGCGTAGCGGCCTCTTTAGCCTGCTGCAGGTCATCAGCGGTTTCAAACCAGGGCTTGTAACTTAAGGGAGACGTGGATATGCCGCCATCCGTTCCCGCGGGCAGCAGTGCCGACAGGATCCGGAAAATACGCAGGGTATATTCCAGGCGATGGCTGGTCGTCCAGTCCGGTGCATGGACCTGGTCTTTCACCCTGACGTGATGAAAGCCGCCATAAGGGAAACCATTCATGGTAAATACATAAGCGCCGGTTTCTGTTAGCCACTCGCGAAACTGTTGCAGGTTATCGCCGTGCAAAATTTCGAGACTTGCCTGATTGGAAAGCCGTAGTCCGATACCCATCGGTGCGCCGGGCGACAGGGCCTGTTTGATCTGTGGGAAATTTTGTTTCAGCGCCCCGAAATGATCCGCCCAGCTTTCACCGGGGTGGATGTTGGTGCAATAAGTTAAATGTCCGGCAGGTAATTTCATAGAATGCTATGTAATAGATGATGTTGTTTCTGATGCAGGAAGGCGCCGGCCTTTTTGAGCAGTTCGCTATCCATTTCATGCACCTCGGCGCCTTCGCCGATGGCGTTGAGCAGCATGACGGTAAGCTGCCCGCCCAGGTGTTCGCGGAACTCTTCCAGTCCGCTGATGATCGGGCTGCTGTCGCCCTTTACCTGTAGCAGATCGTGGGTAAGATCGAAGCCAAGCTCCTGTAATACCCGGATCACCCTTTGGCTATCGGTGACGCTTAAGCGCCCTTCCAGTTCGGAGTAAACGGTATCCAGGGCGATGCCCATGGCTACCGCTTCGCCGTGGCGGACCGCAAAGTCGCTCAGGTATTCCAGTTTATGCGCGCTCCAGTGCCCAAAATCGAGCGGACGCGATGAACCGCTTTCAAATGGATCCTTACCGGAAATATGCTCCATGTGCAGCTTGGCGCAGCGCCAGATCAGGTGGTTCATGGTATCGGCATCACGTTCCACTAAGGCGGGAGTATGGGTCTCGATCCACTCAAAAAAACCGGCGTCCTTGATGAGCGCCACCTTGATCGCTTCAGCTATCCCCGACCGCCAGTCACGCGCGTTCAATGTCCTTAAAAAGGTATCATCGTTAAAGACCGCCGCAGGAGGTGCAAACGTGCCTAAAAAGTTCTTCTTTTTAAAATAGTTGATGCCGTTTTTAACACCGATCCCGGAATCATTCTGCGACAGTACGGTTGTCGGGATACGGATATGTTTTATCCCGCGATGCGACACGGCGGCGGCATAACCGGCCATATCCAGTACGGCACCCCCGCCAATGGCTGCGACGTACGAGTGCCGGTCGATCCCATACCTGTCGACCGCGTTAACGATCTCGTTAAAGTAAGCCTCGTTATTCTTTACTTCTTCGCCGCCGGGTACCAAAATGATGTCATTGATCAATTGTACCGTTTGGTAATGGCTAAAATAATCTTTGATCTGCTGCAGCAAATGTGGATGCACACCGGCTACGCCTTGATCCACTACAAATAATATTTTGCATTTCGGACCTGAAGCCGTACTGGTTAGGTAATCCTCAAAAAGCGTATTCCCGGTATTAAAAATCCCGGAAGTAAAAAAAATGTTGTATTCAAATTTGACGGTGAAGGATTGATGCAAGTGCTCCATAGAAGAATTTCGTTTAGCGATGGAAAGATGTTGACCGAATGGATCAGGTAACGGCAAATAGCTTGGAAAGCCAAATAGACAAAGGTAGCAAACAAGCGATCAATACGGCCACGCCTGGGCTGTTAAAAGTCGCCGCCCAGGCCGCGTCCAAGAATATCAGTGAGATCACGCCTGCTTTTACTGCAGCGCCTATGTTTTTGCCGACAGGGTTCCTGATCGCTTTCAGAAGCGGGGCAAAGATCATCCCTAAAAAAGGGATCAGGAAAATGGCCGAATAGACCAGTCGACCGTTCAGAAAGGCATAGTTCAAAACAATGCCGGTAACGATCGCGTAAAGCGCCGATGCGATGTACAGATTGCGTTTATCACCACCGTGTACTTCACCACGGCTGATCAGCGTGATCGAAAAGATATAAATAACCGGCACAATCGCCGTAAGGTATGATTGCTGCAGTTGAGCTACCAGTATACTGATACCCAAAAGCAGGTTCAGGCCCCGGCAAACGCCCATATTGAGCGGACCGAAAAACGCGTTCTTTTTACTGATACCGTTATACAACAAGGCAAAAAATGCGATGCCGGCCGCCAGCAGGCCCGGTATCGTTCCGCAATAAAACGCTGCAGCAATGCCTGCCAGCAGCAAGACGCTGCCCAGGGTACTGGCCTGGGCGATGCTGACCATACCGCTGGGAATTGCGCGCTCGGGACGTTCGGTTTGATCTAACTCGGCGTCAAAAACATCGTTAAAAACGACGCCGCCGCCGTACAGGCAGGCTGTCGAAAAACAAAGCCACAGGACCCGCCACCATTCCACGCTAAAGTGCTGCGCGGAGAATATTCCCGCGATCGCGCAACCGGCCAGCACATCGGCAACCGACGTGATGATATTGGCGGGGCGCATCAGGCGCAGGTAATGTATCGTGCTCAATGGTACCCTTAATTAATAATGATGGAAGATTTATCGATACGTGGCTGCTGCCCGCCGCGCAGGATGCTGTTGCCCTCGAACTTAGCGCTTTGGTTGACCTCCCCGTTAAAATCAGCCTCGTCGATCTGCTGGCTCTGTGCAAATGCGGTGATGGCGTTGATATAGGTGACCAATTCGATATCCGCCCTGCTGATGCCGTTCATCTGCATGAGCGCGGCCGTTTTTGGTACAGCCAGGGGATCGCTGATGCCCCAGTCGGCAGCTGAGTTGACCATGATCCGTCCGGGTCCGTATTGTCTGACGATCTCCACCATGCGCTGGTTACCCATTTTCGTGAATGGATAGATCGTAAAAGCGGCCCAAAAACCACGGTCGAGCACCTCTTTGACGGTTTCTTCGTTGTTGTGGTCGATGATCACCATTTTAGGATCGATGCCATGCTCTATAGCGATGTCCATGCTGCGTTGTGTGCCGCGCTTCTTGTCGCGGTGCGGGGTGTGCACCTGTACCGGCAGGCCGGCTGTTTTAGCTAATTCAAGCTGCGCGCGGTAATATTTTTCTTCCAAAGCGGTTTGGTCGTCAAAACCGATCTCGCCAATGCCGACCACGCCTTCTTTAAATATGTAAAGCGGCAGTAATTCCATCACTTTCTCGGCCAGGGCTTCGTTATTGGCTTCTCGCGAATTGAGTCCTATGGTGCAGTAATGCCGGATACCAAATTGCGAGGAACGGAAACGCTCCCAGCCGACGAGGCTGCTATAGTAATCCCTGAAGCTATCGAGCCCGGTGCGCGGCTGGCCAAGCCAAAAAGCCGGTTCGATCAGGGCCACCACACCCGCGTCGGCCATCGCCAGGTAATCGTCCGTCGTACGCGCAGACATGTGGACATGCGGGTCAAAGAATTTCATGCCCCGGACCTGACTGGTGTCAAAGGCTTCGGGCTTCATGCCCGCTAAGGGCTTGTTTTCGGGGTCAAGGCTACAACACATAGGTTTTCTGTTTCATCGGGCCGGGTCATGCCTGCGGCTTTTCCCGGGAACCCTGTTTGAATTGGTTAATGATTTCAATGTCAACGAATTTTCCGGCAATCACCCAAAGCATGGGGTCGACCGGACGGCCCGCCGCGCGGCGTTCCCGGGCGTAATCGATCAGAACGCGCGATAGTTCGGCGTTGGCGCGTTCATCGATCCCGGTAATGGAGGACAGGTCCTTTTCGGTAAAAAAGGCTTTCAGGACCAGCTGGTTCCAGGCCGCTTCGCCCAGGTTTTCGGCAGGATAGCAGTTGCGGTACATGATCGCTTCCAGTACATTGCCCATATTACTGCGGATCCCGTCGACGCACCGGTTGATCCAAAGATCGGGATAAGCTAAAAAGGGCAAGGCCGAATACAGCGCCACTGATTCATTCATTTCCGCTACGGAGAACAGGTTCTCCAAAGCGCGGAAGTACTGGTCCTGATCGGTGCTGTCCAGCTGCAGCAGCAGCCATACGCGGGCCAGCCGGTCGGTCGTCCAGCCTTCAACGGATGAGCCGGGGTGAATCCTGCCCCATTCATCGATTTGTCCGGGGCTGATGACCAGTAGCGCCTTGCCGGTTTTACGCGGCATTACCGAAAATGCACGGTTAAAAATTCCCATATCGCCGGTATCCGCCTGACTGCTTAGCCATGCCCATGCATCTGCGGTCATATTTTGCCGCAGAATGGCGGTCAATAGTGTTTTCAATTCTTTACCCGGCATTTTTACGCAAAAAAATAATTGATCAATAAAGCACCGCTGATAATGAGGAGACCAAAAAATTCACGCGTTTTTTCGATATACGGTTTGGTCGCCTGCATGGATTCCACGATGCTGGGGCTTTTGTATTTCCTGAGCCAATCCAGCACGCCATCTTTGACGAAAAACAAGATAATTGCGTACACCAGGTAAAATAGTATCAATACCAGATAGACAATTGGATAATAATTATGAAATACGGCCAGCCCGCAACAAAGGGCGGCGGCAATGTAAATAGGTACCCACAACCACCAGTCATGATCGTTTAAATTAACATAGGCAAATCCTAAAAAAGAAATAAAAAACAAAATATTGAGGAAAACTAGCATGCTACGATTAATGTCACCGGGGGTGCTACAAAATTAGATTAATTTTATCACGAACTTTCAAAAAATATGAATGTAGTCTGATTTCCACCCGCCGCATGATCATTTATTAACGCCGGTTTTTCCAGGGAACTCCTAGAGTGCTGGACAAATTAAGGGGATGACTACACCACAGCTGATCAATACCTGATCCATTGCCCGGGGCGGTGCATGTCCCTGATTTCCTTGCACCCGCAAACGGTACAAATTCGTTTCTGACCGCTGACATACCTCCACTCATGCAGGCCTATCAGGCAGCCTATCCTATTCAAAATTTTCTTAATCATTTCTCAACCCACCCTTTGGAAAAGTGATTTCTTCTTAAAATCATTTTCTCGCATTGTATACGTCCTACCAGGAAACTCGTTTCATAAAATCCAAAAAAGAGATTTACTGGCCAGGGAAGAGGCCGGTGCACTGCGCTATTTTTGTTTGGAAAACATTGTATTAGACCTATTGCGGGAGTCCTTTTCCGCTTTGTTTTCCCGCAGCTCCTCCAGCATAACTTTTATGCACGCTGCATATATTCCATTTTAGCCTGATGATCTTCTTCGGCAGCATCTATAGAATGCGTGCAGGTGATAGTACCTTTCGAGGGCAAGCCGGGACAGTTTCAAATAAAACTTCTGCAGTTGTACAAGTTTGGCTTGACTGAGGTCTTCTATGCTGAGCATCCAGTGAATGCTCCCCTGATGCGAAGCGATCAGCTCATTCGGTTTCAGGTGAATGGCTTTGGAATCTGTATTTTTCGGATTCTGGATCAGGAAAACCATTAGGAAGGTAATAATTGTCATGCCGGTATTCATAAGGACTTGCCAAATCTCGGGATAATAACCTCCGGCTTTACTAGAATTTGAACGTCATTGACTTAATAATATGTTGAATATGGAAATCAGGGATTATATAGCCGATTATGCGACACAGCCGATCACACACCAGTTGTTGATCTCCATCCTGAAGGACTATAAGCGGCCAAACGATAAGATCAAAGCGCTGCGCGCGAATGGCTTGCTGCAATCGCTCAAGAAGTGGCTGTATGTGGCCGGTCCAAATATACGTAGTTCAAAACCCGAAAACCGATTGCTCGCTAATCATATTTACGGCCCGAGCTATGTCTCTATGGACACAGCACTGGCCTATTATGGCTTAATTCCTGAACGTGTGTACGAAATCGCATCCATGACCAGCAAGCATTCCAAGACTTTCCAAACGCCGGTCGGTACGTTCAGTTACACGCATTTACCCTTCCCCTACTAAGCGTTCGGGCTAAATATGATTAAGCTTTCAGACACACAGCGCGCCATCATTGCAATGCCTGAGAAAGCGCTTTGTGACAAGATCATCGGAACTTCGGCTGATGCGCTGCTCCCCAAACCGTTCGATGTGAGTCATCTGGAAACGATTGTCGCGGGTTTACTGAAAGCTGATTTTAGTTAACATTTTCAACGACCAACCATAATAGTGAGCTTACGCGAATCTCATAAGAGCTTTTTTAATAATAAACAATCGATCAGCGCATAACCTCGCTTTGATCGGCATTGTGGATTTTAATGCTGAATGTTTGATAATTTTCAACGACAACTTCAATTCGTCAATAGGCCCGCTTCATGATGAGGTCTAACTCACCAGTTAACCAGTCATTGCAAAGGAAGGATCCGAGCGATATTTAGGACACCATTACATCTATTACAATAATCAAATGATGACGGCTGTACTGAAAGCCAGCGATGTGATCATCTATCTTCAGCCTTTCGATTGCTAAGCTTGTTGCGATTCCTTCTCAAAGATCAATCAGGAATTCTCTCGTTTTAAAGTAAGCGACTAAATAATCGGCAATCGCAGCAACTATTTGGGCTTGTAGCGGTTAATTAAACACAACATGGCATAGTATGGAAACGGACTTGAACGGTTTATCGGTGTACCCGGATTTTATAAATGAGATACGTGAAGGTCAATTACTAAAAGAAATTGATAGCCAAACATGGATCGTTGATTATTTAAGGCGGTTACAATATTATGGTTTTCGTAACGAATTGGAAAAACCCTACGCTTTGATCCCTTTTCCTGTTGCCATGCCGCCGCTCATTCGCCAGCTATCTCTGGAACTGGTCGAACAGAAGATCATTAATCTGCCACCTGATCAGGTCATTATTAACGAATACGTGCCAGGAGAAGGTATCAAGCCCCATAAGGACCGCGCTTACTACGAAAACCAAATTTGCGGTGTGAATTTGGGAAGCAGTTGCGTAATGCGCTTTACGAAGGGTACCGGTCAGGAGGTATTTGATATAGAAATACCACGGCGTTCTCTCTATGTCATGCAGGATGACGCCCGCAAAAAGTGGAAGCATGCCATCCCTCCGCGTAAAAAAGACAAGCTGGACGGCGAAGTTCATCAGCGTGAACGAAGGGTTTCCATCACCTACAGAAAGGTCAAACCAAAACAGATTCATCCGATCGATCCAAATGGCAAGGTCGCTCACCTTTTACAGGAAAGATTTAATATCAGCGCGGAGCAGATCGCACAGCTAAGTGGAAGCTGATCAAAGATTACGGCAGGGTTTTCAGCTGTTCGTTCAATTCCCATTTTGGTGGGAAGAAGTAATCGATCTCCTGGTCATTTCTGCAGTATACTTGCTTAATCCTGGTACGACCGGATATGTCGCTGATCTCAGGATGAGCGACTCGGGCATACTTATCCGTTTCGCAAAACAGGTTTTGGCAATCGATCAGTTGCAGCGGTCTTCCCCATAAAGTCATGAACTCAATACCCAAACGTTCGAACTCCTGTTCTTGCCGGTCCGTTACATAACGGATGATATCCGCCTCATTGTAATCTCCAAGGTCAACAAAACATTTCCGGATGCCATCACGTGCACCCGGACCAGGCATAACAAAGTCCATTTCGCTGAAGTTCGTGAGCTTGCTATAGTTGAGGTCGGTCGCATATTGGTAAGCCAAAAACTTACCGATCGTAGGGTAACTCAATAAAAGCTGATACACCTGCTCCATCGAAGCTGCTTGCTGTACCTGGTTAGCTAAGTCCGACCGCATCATGTGTTCGATAAGCCGCAGATGATTTTCGTGCTTTCTGGATTGGCCAAATGCAGAAGTGCCGGAAGTCATCAGGTAAGCGCCGGAATAGATAGGAGCACCGGCGTTCATCGCTATATTCAGCAGTTTGGCGTATTGTCCGACCTCAAAGTTTTTCCAGGTCACCTCCCCAAATTCGTGCTCCAATAGCTGCCAGGTCTCGATCTTATTAAAGATCTTAAAGAGTATGATGCGAAATACCAGCTCATCCGGTGAACGTTCCTGGTCATAGATAACGTTCCTGATCAGGTATTGACTTACGCGGTCAGCCGCACGGTAAGCATTCGTAAATTTATGTTTGCGTAAGACCGAATCATCGGTCAGTTGATTGTTGCCGGCAAGCCGTGCGAAGAAAATCTCCTGCCTTGCCGCAGCGAACCTCCAGTACGTATCTAATACTTTTGAAGCGACGGGAGGTCTCCTGCTGATGTGTATGTTCATGCACTTAGTGAATACAAGTCCTGAAACTGATCAAAGGAATGTTCGAACGCAAAGCCTGACCGGCGTAATACTTTTCGGGCAGGGATATTCTTCCTGTTCACTACAGCAGCCAAAGGCTGAACACCACGATCCTGAAGTTTATCTACTAACTGAGGTAGCAGAACTGACATGATCGAACGGCCAAAGACCGTGCTCGTTAAGTAAAATTCAATAAAGAAGGGATAGTTATTGAGCGTGTAGTGCTCTCTTGCTTCGTTCGGTGGAATAATATCTATGATACCCAATAGTTCACCGGAAGCCCTTGAATAAATCAAATGTGTTTGGTTACGCCCGCATTGGCTGTTCATCAACGAAGTAACGAGCCATTGCCTGGCACTTTTGAGATCAACGATCTCCTTTTCAGGGATGAAACGTAATGTGGCTTTATCTGACAACAATTCTAAAATATCACTAGCCAAACCAGGATAATCGGTTGATGATATCTGATCGATACGGCGTATAGAAAGGTCATCGAGTTCAAGGCAGATAAGAGGCATGGTAAGAGTGACCGATATGGTGGTGTTACGCTGGCTAAACGGAAAATCGATTCTGTTGTTTGATTCGCCGCCGTCCTTTATCAAGTTTCTCTTAATTCCTAGGCTGTTAAATTTACGTCTACGCATACACTAAGCTTTTTTTTCATTAATAATCAGCAGGCACTCATCAGGGACATCCGAATTAAACATTCTGACAAATGATCCAGATATCGCTCTGGTCACATATCCACGGAACAAACCATCGATGGAACCCATATAGCTCGGGCCTTTCTCACCCGGCATTTTCTTCAGGTCGAACTGCATCTCTACTTCAGTACCTGCTATTTTACCATTTCGTCTAAATCTTTCCATAGGGTTAATCGATAACCGGGTTTGTTAAAATTGGAAGCTTAGCGAACTGCTTGACCTCGATGCTGGGAGAACCGTATTCTTCTACGACCTTACCAAAGATCAGTTAGCAACCCGCACCGTTGAATGGATAGGTCTTAGTCGAATTTGGAAAATGGACGGTATCAAAAAAATTGCCTTCGGCATCCAGGAACGAGCCGAACCACATCATCTTACCGTTCTTCGTCGGCACGGGTTTCTCACATACATAGCGGCCAACCATCTTTACGAACTGGCCGACATGATTGACCAGGTCGTTGGCACCGATCTCACCACGATAATCGGTTTGCAGGAGTTGGAATGGTGACATGCTCAGGGGAAAACCGAGCAGTTCCAACTCATGGTAAGCATTTTCCAGTTGCGTATTCACTAATACCGGAAGGCTGTAATTTTTAGCTTCTACAGCGAATAGTTCGGCATCGTGGGTCGCTTTTATTTTTGTGCCCATCAGGAGTATACCTCCCATAACAGTTCCTTTTTGCTTTTACCGGTAAATCGCAAAGCACCGACCCTGATCAGGATGATGGCCTGCTCTAAACCGATACCCGTTCTTTTGATCAGGTCTTCAAGTCCAGGGTAAGGGCCATGCTCATGCCGCTCTGCGGGGATCAGCTGGCTATAAAACCACCTTATGATTTAATGTTCAGAACAGTTTGCCTAGCGCCGCCTGCCAGGCGGCGCAATTGTTCGGTCGCATCATCGTTATTAATAAGAAAACGATTATTTAAAGCTGGCCTTTAACGGTCGTTTGAGTTAAGTACTTCATTGATACATGACTCAACAACTGCGGTACTTTCATATTGGCTAGGTTTGCCGAAAATTACTCGAATTAAGTTTTGTTTGTATCTGGTAGAAAGAAAACCCTGCTTTGTCAAACACCGACCCTATTCTTTTATTTTTAATCGACGATTATTATCTCGTTCTATAAGGTTGACTAGCAAAACTATTTTTTTGAATAAAAAAAGGCCTCCATAAAGGACGACCTTTGTTTCAAACTGCCAACAATATTCGTTCGGCAACTTCTCCTGAACTCCGATGGGAATCAATTGCATTTACGTACTATCCAGTTGATTTGATGCCGATAATCTAAGTCATAATCGATCATACGGATTTATGCGCATTCGTTAATTCTACAACCCGGATACTTATTACCTAACAGCCAATCGTAAGCTAGGGAGGAGCATCAGAGCCATATACGGGAGGATGGTGGCTCAAAATAACCATCTTATCATAAAACCGGTTCAAAGTAATTATCGTTCTAATTAATCTAAAAACATTTTGGTTGTAGGAAGGTTATCATCCATAACCTTATACCCTATGAAAAAGACAGGATTTGTTTACCGCAATGGCTTAAGCCTTGTGTTTTTATTACTATTCCTGATCACCCTGGTCGCACAAGCGCTAACAGGCTGGAAAGAGCATAATCAGGAACTTCAGGATGAAAACGCCACGGCTTTAGCTTTCTCCGCTTATCTTTCTACAGGTCACTTCATTTCCTCGACCTTTGAGAATTTCCAGAGTGAATTTTTGCAAATGGCTTTATATGTCATCCTTACCATCGGTTTACGTCAACAGGGTTCCGCCGAATCCAAAAAACTGGACGAGGCAGAAGAAGTAGATCGCGAACCAATTGCCTCCGCAGATGCTCCCGGGCCTGTCAGAAAAGGCGGCTGGATATTAACGCTTTACAGCCATTCTTTATCAGTTGCTTTTATAATTCTGTTCCTTATTAGCTGGGGATTACACCTTTACGGCAGCTGGGTCGACCATAACGACAAACAACTGCTTCAAGGGAAAGCTTTGCAGAGTTTGTTGGGTTATTTATGCGAACCGAACTTCTGGTTCGAGACCTTCCAGAACTGGCAAAGTGAATTCCTATCCGTTCTATCGATCGTTGTACTCACTATTTTCCTGCGGCAAAAGGGTTCGCCGGAATCCAAACCGGTCGACGCGCCGCACATGGAAACCGGTAAATAATTGGATGATCATGGCTGAAGAAAAGATCTTAACATGCAGTAAGCTTCTGGCCAATCATGGGCTGACGATCGCTTTTGTAGAAAGTGCTACAGCGGGCTGGCTGTGTTCCGAATTTGCGCTGGCGCCTGAGTCAGGACAGGTATTAAAGGGCGGCGTCGTTTGTTATGATGCCCGGCTAAAAGAAGACCTGTTGCAGGTGCCACATGAGCTCATTAAAACATTCACGCCGGAGTCGCAGGAAGTGACTGACGAGCTGGCGAGACGCTTAGGCACCTTGATCCCATCAGATATACAGGTTGCTGTGACCGGCCTTACTGGCCCTGGCGGCAGTGAGACCGCTGATAAATCGGTCGGCACGATGTTTATCTCCGCCATGATCGAAGGAAGGCTGATCAGTTTCAGGCAGGTATTTGAAGGGTCATGCGAAGAGATCATTCACCAAACGGTCAACGCGGCGGCAGAGATCATTACAAATGAGGTATCAAACATGAAGGATACATCTTATTGACACATTCAAACATCACCCAATCTATAGATCTATGACAACGGATAAAAGCTTAATTATCAACCGCGATGGCGCTCATAAGAGCCCCTGGCAAGGTCAACTCACCGAAAATTTTGCAGGATCGTCTGGTATTTCGACAGACTCCGTTTATGATTGCCTCATCATCGGAGCGGGCATTACGGGTCTGACCTCGGCACTGCTTTTACAGAATGCGGGAAAAAAAGTGATCATTGCTGAGGCCCACTGCCTTGGTTTCGGAACTACCGGCGGCACCAGTGCGCACATTAATAGCTTCGCAGACACCACTTACAAAGAAGCAGAAAGCGCTGTTGGAAAGGAGGGCGCTCAGCTATTCGCTGACGCAGTCAACGAAGGGTCAGGAATAATCAAAGGAAATATCAGCGATTACCAGATCGACTGTGACTATGAAGCCAAAACAGGCTTCGTTTATGCCGAGGACGAAGCGCAGGCCAAACAACTGGCTGACGTGTATGATGGCGCAAAAGCGGTGGGCGTGCCGGTATCTTATGTTGATCAAGCGCCTGCACCTGTTACTTATCAAACTGCTTTAGAATTCCCTGATCAGGCCCAATTCCATCCACTCAAATACCTGCAAGCTTTGCTGAGCGAATACATAAAAGCCGGCGGAATATTGCTGGAGGACACCAAAATTAAAACTGTAAACACTGAAGGTGACTTTCATGTGGCGGATCTACCACGGGGCGAAATCAAGGCCAGGAAGGTGATCTATGCAACACATATCCCTCCAGGTATCAATTCCTATAGTCTGCGTTGCGCGCCATACCGCAGTCATGTACTGGCGGTAAAGTTAAAAGGCAATACCTATCCGGATGCTTTGGTTTACGATATGCAGGAGC
>JAESTD010000058.1 GCA_016763755.1 Mucilaginibacter sp. | reverse complement strand
TACGCCGGTGTAGCCGGGGTAGCGTTCGCCTTTAAGGCCAAAGTCGGCCATGGTTAAAATAACAGCTTCTTCCAGCGTGCGCAGGTAAAGGTGTATATCGGTAAAAAAGTTATCGAGGTCTAAAATAGGATAGCTTACTATCTGACCGGGGCCGTGGTAAGTAATATCGCCACCGCGGTTTATGGGGTAATAAACGGCGTTTTTTTCTTTCAGGCCTTCCTCATCCAGCAACAGGTGATCTGCTTTACCGCTTTTGCCAAGGGTGTAAACATGCGGATGCTCGGTAAAGATAAGGTAGTTTGGGGTAGGCGTGTATTCTTCTTCTGCCTCTCCGGCAACAACAGCTAAAGCGCGATTGCGTATGTCTGACTTCAGTTTTACCGTGGCGCCAAAAATTTCTTCCTGCTTGTCCCAGGCCAGTTTATAGTCGGTTAGTCCCCAATCTTCAAAAAGTACTTTCTTGTTCTTCATTTATCATCCCTTAACATAACCTATCATGTAATCCTCATACTGCATGTAGCCGACTTCGTAATCAATATCTACGTTGTCTTTTTTTAGTTTTGCCTGTAATGCATCATGATGTTGAAAGGTGAACGGGTAAAGTGTAATATTATCGGCAAATGATACCTCTTTTTGTCCGTAGCATTTGTAAACAGCCTCTTTGGCACACCAGCAAACATAAAGCTGCTCAATTTTTTTATCATCTGTGATAAAAGCCAGTTCCTCGGGGCGCATGAATTTGCCGGCAATGCGCTCCACCTTTTCTTTGATCTGCTCAATATCGATCCCTACAGGATTTGTGCGACTTATCATCACGGCAGCATAATCAAAAGAATGGCTTAGTGATATATGGTAGGGAAGGCTTACCAGGTAAGGTTTGCCATGCGCATCAACTTTGCAATCAATGTATTCCTCGGTTTTCAGCATTTTGCGCAGCAAAACGCGGGTACCCAGCCAGTGCAGGTAACGCTTACTTTTGCTGAGCTTACGGGTATAGGCCTTCTCATCCTCGTCAAGCTTAAGCTGTTGGTACAACTCTTCGGCGCTTTCTTCTATCTTCCATAGCGCAAACTCGGTATCCTCATCTATCTGTTGTCGGTACGCTATTGCCATAGGGTAAAATTGCGAAAAAGCTTAAGAATATCTATCACATTAATTTAAAAATAAGATAATGTTTGTTGCCTGTTAGCAAAAGTTTGGCACCTGGTGAAAAAATAGGTGACCAGTAGCTTTTTATTTGACATAACCACTCTGAATTAATTGTCGGATAAGCTGATTAATGGTACTTTAGCGGATGATCTTATCAGACAAACGCATCCTCGAAGAAATAGAAAAAGGCACCATCATTATAGAGCCCTACAACCGCGAACACCTGGGTACAAACTCTTACGATGTCCATCTGGGTAAACACCTTGCTACTTACAAAGACCGCGTGCTGGATGCAAAAGTTCACAACGAGATCATTAACTTTGAAATACCTAAAGAGGGTTTTGTGTTGCAGCCTAACACGCTTTACCTGGGTGTAACTATGGAATACACCGAAACACATAAGCATGTACCTTTTCTGGAAGGAAAATCGAGTACGGGGCGTTTAGGTATAGATATTCACGCTACCGCCGGCAAAGGTGATGTGGGTTTCTGCAATACCTGGACGCTTGAGATCTCATGCGCGCAGCCGGTGCGTATTTACGCGGGTATGCCTATTGGGCAATTAATATACTTCGTAGTTGAAGGCGATATTGAAACCATGTATAACACAAAAGGTAACGCCAAATACAACAAGCCTACAACCCGCCCGGTTGAGAGCATGATGTGGAAGAACAAGTTTTAGCCCCGGCAAACTTAAATGCTTTAAATAGCGTTATTTATATAAACCTATCCTCATGAAAGGTAAACGTATCATCGCGTGCTTGTTGCTGCTGCTTAGTGCCGCAGGGATATTTAGCTTTACTGCCGATGATGACGTTATTGCTAACCTCACCAAGCGCCTGATCGCTTGGTCTGATAAGCACCCTATAGAAAAAGCCTACCTGCACTTTGATAAACCCTACTATACAGCAGGTGAGGATATATGGTTTAAAGCCTATGTTTTAACCGGGCCCGACAGGCAGCTACAACCTGATAGCAGTATACTTAATGTTGAGCTGATCAATGAGGCCGACTCCATTAAGCAAGCTTTAAAAATTCAATTACACAGTGGTTTGGGCTATGGTGATATACCATTACCTGATACATTAAGCGAAGGCAATTACCGCATACGTGCCTATACAGAATATATGCGTAACGCTGGCAGTGAGTATTTTTTTGATAAAGCCATTGTAATAGGCAATGTTATAACCAATAAAGTATTCACCAGTACAACTTTTAAATACAGCCAAAACCAGGTAACCGCAAAAGTGCGCTATACCGATGCTAACGGCGCGGCATATTCAAATAAAAAAGTCAATTATTCGGTAATGTCTCCGGGTGGGCCAAAGGCTAAGGGCCATGCTGAAACTGATGCTGACGGGAATATCAACATAAGCTTTGCTGTAGATGCCAATGCTTTAAAGAGCGCAAAGCTGCTTACGGCAATAAGTGGCACTGGGCAGGGCACTGTTTATAAAAGCATCCCTATGCAAGTGATGGCCGGTGGGGCGGATGTACAATTCTTCCCTGAGGGTGGCAACATGGTAAATGATGTACCAAACCGCGTTGCCTTCAAAGCTGTAGGTACAAACGGGTTGGGTACCGAAATAAAAGGAAACGTCGTTGATAACGATGGCAAAACCGTAGCTGCTGTTTTTATCACTCACCTTGGCATGGGTGTTTTTAACTTTACGCCAAAAGCCGGCAAAATATATAAGGCGATGCTTACTTACGCCGATGGGTCAAAAGGGGCCATTCCATTGCCAAAAGCGGGCGACTCAGGTTATGTGTTAAATATCATAGGCACGGATTCTAACCGTATTGTCGTGAACATCGCATCAGCTAAACCCATTAACGAACAATTGAATCTTATTGCCCAATGCAACGGGAAGGTTGTTTATGCAGCCAAAAGTGTTGTGGGTAAAACATCATTCAGCACCGTTATCCCGATAAGTAAATTTCCTTCGGGGATAGTTCAATTCACGCTTTTCTCGGCAGCAGGCGAACCTTTGAACGAGCGACTTGTATTTGTTCAGGGCAACGATAAGCTTGGTCTTACTATCACTCCCGATGCCCAAAGCTATTCAGCGCGCCAGGCAGTTATGCTCAATATAGCAACAAAAACTACTTTGGATAAGCCTGTAATGAGCAGCCTCTCTTTAGCAGTAGTCAACGAAAGTAAAACACCTATTGATGAAAATTTAGAAAATAACATTTTTGCATCACTATTACTTAGTTCAGATATTAAAGGGTATGTAGAGCAGCCCGCTTATTATTTTAATAATATAAACGATAAAACACGGGCAGACCTTGATGTGTTGATGATGACCCAGGGTTATCGCCGTTTTCAATGGCGCACGGTAGCGGCCGGTACTGATTCGATGGATCAATATGCTGTTCAAAAAACATTTACCATATCAGGAAAGGTTACTACCTCATCCGGCCAGCCGGTAAAAGGCGGTAAAGTAGAGCTTATTAATTTTGGCGATGGCATTTTACAAGTGGATACTGTAACTGACGCCAACGGGCACTTCGCCTTTACCGATGTTATTTACCCGGACAGTATTAAATTTTTGTTACAGGCACGAACCGCTAAAAATAAGAAGAATGTGGTGATCACTATTGATAGCGTACCACCGGCTGCCGCAGGTAACTATAAAAGCCTGCCTGATTTTATTGTAAATGCGGGTCAGAGCATTACCACTTATGCTAAAAACAGCAGGCAATTTTATTTTGAGCAAACTAAATTTGGTATGGGTAACCACGTGATAAGTTTGCAGGAAGTGGTGATACGCGAAAAGAAAATCGCTTTAAAGCACTCGGCTAATTTAAATGGGCCCGGTAACGCCGATCAGATATTGATGGCCAAGGATATCAGTTTAGGTTGTGTACAGTTATCTGATTGTTTGCAGGGTCGCTTACTTGGCGTTATTTTCAGAAATGGCATTGCCTACTCAACACGCGGTGGCGGGCCAATGCTGGTTGTGGTAGATGGCATGTATACCGATTCGAGGTATATGAACTCTATGACAGTGAACGATATACAATCAATAGAAGTATTACGTAATATAAGTAATGTAGCAATATATGGTGGTAGGGCAAGTGGTGGTGTATTGGTAATTACTACTAAACGGGGAGATGAACCAGTTGAATATCCAACTTATTTTGGGAGTGGCGTAAAGCCGTATGCTCCTAAAGGTATCTACAGATCAAGGACTTTTTACTCGCCAAAGTACAGTGCAAAAGCTGATACCAAATTGGGCGATCTGCGCACAACCATATTTTGGAAGCCTTACGTAGAAACCATTGATGGTAAAGGAACTGTTAATTATTTTAATGGAGGCCCCGGCACCTATCGTGTTGTGGTTGAAGGTGTAGATGTCGATGGGCGTATTGGCAGACAGGTGTTAAGGTATAATGTGCAATAGCTTAAGGCTAAAATCAAAAGCATTATGCCAAAGCCTTATTTTTGAGTAAATTTGCCCTATATGCCAACCGAAGTACAGGAAGAGACCCTCACGCTTGAAGAGATATTGGCCGGGCTGAAAGAAATGCACCGCCTTATTTTGTGGAATGACGACCATAATACTTTTGACCATGTTATTTATTGCATGATGAAGTATCTGGACTATAATGAAAGCCAGGCCGAAAAGATAGCGTGGAAAGTCCACAACGATGGCAAGTGTGCTGTATTGGAAGGCTCTTTCACCGAAATGGAGATCTACCGCAAGATATTGCAACAGGAAGGTTTAACCGTTTCTGTTGATTAAAAGGCTAAATGATATTATAAAAGCTACCCTTTTTGGGTAGCTTTATTTATACCAGCATGTCTTCATCCGCCGGATCGCATTATACATCTATCGATAATAAATTTATGATCAAAGCTAAACTGATTGTTACGCTGGGTTTGGTAGCTATAACTGCTATTGCAACAGCTACCGATGGCCCTAAACCTAAAAAATCTGTCACCAAATCACCTGTAGATTACGTAAACCCAAACATTGGCAATATCAGCCACATGCTGGTACCTACTTATCCAACCACGCATTTGCCTAATAGCATGATGCGCGTTTTTCCGGTGCGTAATGATTATACTACAAATTACATTGGCGGTCTCCCGCTAATAGTAACGCATCACAGATCGGCGTCAGAATTTAATTTTTATCCTTACCAGGGCAACGAGAGCGGCATCTTCCCGAAACTAAACCTGAGTTACGATCAGGAAAAGGTTACCCCATACCGTTACCAGGTTTATCTGGATGAGTTTAACATAGGGATTGACTTTGCGCCATCGCACCAAAGTGCTGTTTATAAAATATCATTTGATAAGCAGGGCACACCCTACCTGGTATTTAACTGTGAAAAAGGGCAAATAGAAACTAAGGCAAATATCATAAGCGGATACAAAGAGTTGGGTAATAAAACCCGTGTGTATGTTTACGCCGTTACAGATATAACTCCATCAAAATCAGGTGTTCCCGCAAACGGTACTATCAATTGGAATGCTACACCTTCTACTTCGATCGCTTTACAATATCCGGCTGGTACAAAAAAGATTGGCATCCGTTATGGCGTATCATTCATAAGCGTGGAGCAGGCTAAAAAGAACCTGGAGCGCGAGATTAAAGATTTTAACGTAGATGCCGTGGCAGCAACTGGTCGTAAGATCTGGAACGATGCTTTGGGTAAGATAGCGGTATCCGGCGCATCAGATAAAGAGAGTACGGTATTCTATACCTCGTTATATCGCACGTATGAGCGCCCCATCAACATTAGCGAAGATGGTAAATATTTCAGCGCGTCAGACGGGCAGTTGCATAACGATGGCGGTAAAGCATTTTATACTGACGATTGGCTGTGGGATACTTACCGTGCCGCACATCCGTTGCGTGTTTTGATCAACAAGGGGGTGGAGAGCGATATCCTCAACTCTTACATCCTGATGGCGCAGCAAACCGGCGAAAACTGGCTGCCAACATTCCCGGGTGTTAGTGGCGATGACAGGGGTATGAACTCAAACCATGGAATTGCCAGTATTGCCGATGCCTGGAATAAAGGCCTGCGCGGGTTTGACCTGGCAAAAGCTTATGAGGTAGCAAAAGGAGCAATTGAGGGTAAATCATTGATCCCCTGGTCGCATGCAGTACCGGCGGGTGAACTGGATAAATTCTAT
>JAESTD010000057.1 GCA_016763755.1 Mucilaginibacter sp. | reverse complement strand
GAAAAAAGGCGATAAGTACAGCATGGAAAATCAGATGCTTACTACCTCCCGGTTATCAGAGCTTAACGTGTTCCGTAATGTACCTAACCCAACTTATGAGAAGCTGCCGGATAGTACTAACCGGCTGAATAGTAAAATAGATATCGTGCCCCTTAAACGCATGACTGACCGGGTTGAGGCCGAGTTCTTGTTCAATGGTGGGCGGTACGGGTATAACCTGGGTAATACGTTCACTAACCGCAATATATTTAAGCAGGCGGCGGCACTACAGCTTAAACTTAACTGGAGTATTTTATTCGATAATGGATCGGGTACTAAAGGCATACAGAACCAGGATTTCAGGGTAGGTGCCAGTGTTATTTATCCAAGGATATTATTGCCATTTGATTTTCCTAACCTGGCCAAATTTGGTGTGCCGCATACTACGTTCTCATCCAACTTCCAGTTATTCTATCAGAAAGATCTAGTCGAGCGCCGCAGTTTTATCAACTCGGTAACGTATGATTTTTTTGAAACCTTCCGTAAGCAGCATTCCATTACGCCTATTAGTATCGAGTTCTCTAATGGTACTATCGACCCTTTGGCGCGCACGCTTTTGCTTAGCCAAAACAGGTATTCATACGTTTACCTTATAGGCCGTACTACGTTTACGTCGGCAACTCAGTACACTTTCCAGTATAACGCTATCGAACTTAATTCATATAAAAATTTCATCTACTTCAGAGGGAACCTGGATATTGGCGGTAACTTCCTTTCATTACTCAGTAAACTTACCGGTACAAAACGAGACAGCCTTGGTCAGCGTACCATGTTTGGGTATACGTTTTCGCAATACGCCAAAACAGAGGTTGATTTGCGGATCTACCGCAGTCTGGGCGGCGAAAAGCAGTTCATCTTCCGTTTTAATCCCGGCGTAGGTGTGCCTTACGGAAACAGTAACCAACTGATATTTGAGAAAAACTTTTACGCAGGCGGTGCTAATGATATGCGCGCCTGGTTGCCGCGTAACTTAGGCCCGGGCCAGTTTAACCGTGCAAGTTATGGTACAGGGGGCGTAGCGGATACTACCCGCTCCAGGCTCAAGTTTCTTGATCAGTTTGGCGAGGTTAAAATTTTAGCCAATGCGGAATATCGCTACAAACTGGCCGATAATTTCTTTGGCTCGAAGTTAAAAGGTGCCTTTTTTATGGATGCCGGCAACGTTTGGCGTTTGCATAAACAAGCCGATAACCCTAACGGCGAGTTTCGTTTCGGTAATATATGGAACGGTACTGCAATTGGTATTGGTACGGGCCTGCGTTTCGACCTTGGCTTTTTCATCTTCAGGTTGGATGCAGCATTCAAATTCAAAGACCCCCAGTTTAACGGCTCAGACCAATGGGTGTTTATTAAGCACTTTGATGAGATCTTCGGCAATGGCCCCTTTAAGCAAAAATACCTGCAGGATAACAGAACCGGCGTAGACACCAACACGGGCAAGATAGTGGGCGATGGCTACTCGTTCATGCAGCTCAACTTTGGTATAGGATTACCGTTCTAATTCGGTGATTAGAGATTTGTGATCAGAGATTAGGATTCAATAAAACAAACCATTCCAAATGGCATTAACCTTTAACCTCAAAACATCCCCTTTAAACCATCGATAATGCTTTGAAAAAAGGTAGACACACTTAACCTTCCGCTGTGGTTAAAATATAGGAATATGCAAAATACTACAATGGCTATAATGATCAATCGCTTAAATAAGTACGCTATCAGTACCAATATAAGTGGTATAGCTATCAATACGATCCAACTTATTTTAACCGGGGATAATTTGCTATCGTGTTTGTAAACGTAATATAGCATGGAGTGCGTACCATCGTCATTTTGGTGGCGTGAGTATACAAAACTGGATTTATCGATCTTATGGCGATAAAAGGCAGTCCCTTTATCAAATTTAAGTTCCTCGCCAAAGCCGTTAATGGTAAACGAGAAAATGCCGTTCACATTCTCCTGGATCACGCCTGCTGTGTCAACGGCAACAAACGCTATCTCATCTGTGGCAAAAGGGTTTTCTTTCACTACAAAATTGTCAATGGCAATTTTATCAGCGTAGCAAAAGCCGGTAGCACTTAACAGGAGCAAGCAGATGAGGAATAGTTTTTTCATACGCGCCAAGGTTTTTGACCGCAATAAAAATAAGCCTTTTATTTATTAAAAATGAATATGCTAAGATTTAGCAAAGCTGCAAAACTTACCCAAAGCAGGTACGGTACCAACAGATAAGCAGCCGACTTTCTGAAACGGTTAAACCAACTTATATTGAGGATAATGAGCACCAGCAAAGAAATAATAACGATCAACGCGAAAAGCATTTGATGCAGGCCGAAAAAGATAATGGACCACCAAAAATTGAAAAACAGCTGCAAAAAATAAATTATGGCAGCAGTTTTAAAAGCTTGCGTTTTATCGCGTTTTTTCCAAACCAGATATGCCGAAGTAGCGATCAAAATATACAGGATGGTCCAGGCAATGGGGAACGCCAGATCCGGCGGGGTAAAGGTTGGCTTTTTAAGCGTACGGTACCAGCCTTCAATTTCGGGGCGGGTAAATATCGATGCAACAAAACCAATGGATAAAGTAATAAGCAAACTTATCAGAAACGGAATAGATTGAAATTTCGTGGTTGAGGTTTGCTGAGCCATGGTTAAATGAAACAGTGATATTGCTATTGGTTACAGCTAATATAGTTTATAAGTATGGCTAATACAAAATACATAAAGCAAAAAAGCCGGGCGATAACCCGGCTTTTGTTATAATTTTCTGTTTACAGGTTGCCTCTTGCTTCCTGTTCGCGCTCAATAGCCTCAAATAAGGCTTTAAAGTTGCCTGCACCAAATGATTTTGCACCCTTGCGCTGTATGATCTCGAAGAACAACGTAGGCCTGTCCTCAACCGGTTTGGTAAAGATCTGTAACAAGTAACCCTCATCATCACGATCTACCAATATGCCTAATTCTTTAAGTGGTTCAAGGTCTTCGTCGATATGGCCTACACGGTCTACCAAATCGTCATAATAAGTGGTGGGTACTGTCAGGAACTCTACACCCCGGCTTTGCAGTTCGGTAACGGTTTTAACAATATCATGCGTAGCTAAAGCCAAATGCTGCACGCCTTCGCCCTCATAAAACTCAAGATATTCCTCTATTTGACTTTTCTTTTTACCTTCGGCCGGCTCGTTTATCGGGAACTTAACATAACCGTTTCCGTTGCTCATTACCTTGCTCATCAGGGCCGAGTACTCGGTAGAGATCATCTTATCATCAAACGTAAGGATGTTTTTGAAACCCATTACCTCTTCATAAAAGTTAACCCAATCATTCATTTTATGCCAGCCCACGTTACCCACGCAATGATCAACATACAGCAGACCGGTATCTGTAGGGTGATAGTTGGTTTTCATCTCTACATAACCGGGTAAAAAAGCACCTTTGTAATTTTTACGTTCGATAAACAGGTGAACGGTTTCGCCATAAAGTTTAATGCCGCTGGTGCGTACTTCGCCAAATTCATCGGCAATGGTTTGTGGCTGCATGTAGGGCTCAGCGCCTCGGCTGGTGGTTTGTTCAAAGGCATCGTAAGCATCATCAACCCAAAGCGCAAGGGCTTTTACACCATCGCCGTGTTTTTTGATGTGCTCGCTGATGGGATGGTCTGAATGCAGCGGAGTGGTAAGCATCAAACGGATCTTGCCTTGTTGTAAAACGTATGATGCACGGTCGCGTACACCTGTCTCGGGCCCTGCATAAGCCAGATCCTGAAACCCAAATGCGGTCTTATAAAAGTGAGCCGCCTGCTTGGCATTCCCCACGTAAAACTCAACATAATCGGTACCGTTTAATGGTAAGAAATCTGTCGAGGTTGTTTTTTTATCTATTGTTAGTGTTTCCATTTTTTAATGAGTGAATGAGTGAATGAGTGAAGGATTGAATGAGTGAATTTTTTTCTTCGTATGTCTTGATTCTTGACTCTTGGTTTTTTTTTGTCTTGATTCTTGTCTCTTGATTCCTGACTCTTCTAAAAGATCCAGCTTTTATAATAATCTCCGTCTTCAATATTTACGGCATCTTCCGTTAGCATCAGCGGGCGGAAAGGGTCTATCATCACGGCGAGTTCTTCTGTAAATTCCTTGCCGATAGACTTCTCTACCGAGCCGGGCGCCGGCCCGTGTGGGATACCACCGGGGTGCAGGGTTATCTGTCCCTTAACTACATGCTTACGGCTCATAAAGTCGCCGTCAACATAGTAGAGTACTTCGTCGCTATCCACATTGCTGTGGTTGTACGGTGCAGGGATGGATAGGGGATGATAGTCAAACTTGCGTGGTACAAATGAGCATATCACAAAGTTGTGGCCCTCAAAGGTCTGGTGTACCGGTGGTGGTTGATGCACTCGGCCGGTTATCGGTTCAAAATCATGGATAGAGAATGCCCATGGGTAATGAAATCCATCCCAACCCACAAAATCGAAAGGATGTGTGCCGTAGATGTAAGGGTAAATGAGGCCTTGCTTTTTTATAAGGATCTTAAAGTCGCCTTTTTCGTCGTGCGTTTCCAGGTCGGTGGGGCGTTTGATATCGCGTTCGCAGTAGGGGGCGTGCTCCATCAGCTGGCCATACTGGTTGCGGTAACGCTTAGGCGTGCGGATGGGGCTAAAGCTTTCTATAATGAATAAGCGGTTCTGCTCACCATCAAACTCCATCTGGTAAATCGTTCCGCGGGGTATAACCAGGTAATCGCCATATTCAAATTTCAGCTTACCGAAGCTGGTTTTTAAAGTGCCCGTTCCCTCGTGGATAAAGATCACCTCATCAGCCTGACTGTTCTTGTAGAAATAATCCGTCATGCTTTTGCGCGGGGCGGCGAGAGATATATGCAGATCGCTGTTTACCAGCACCGGCTTGCGGCTTTGCAGGTAATCATCCTCTGGTTTAATGTTAAAGCCAATGAGGCTGGTATGCTTCAGATGCTTTTCGCGGGCGATCTTCGGCTCAACCGAGTACGGTTCACCCAGTTCTTTCACAATCGTAGGTGGATAGGCATGGTAAACCAGCGAATACAAGCTCGAAAAACCTTCCGTTGAAACCAGCTCTTCGGCATATAAAGTGCCGTCGGGTTTACGGAATTGGGTATGCCGCTTATGCGGGATGCTCCCTAAGGTATGGTAAATTGGCATTACAATTTGGTTTAAATGTTGGAACGTTGAAAGGTTGTAAAGTTGAAAAGCTTTATCCTAACCAATTAATAATCAAACATTTGAATTTAGAGACGGTTTTTGACAGAAAGCGGGAACAACATTCCAACCTTGCAACTTTAAAACCTTACAACAACGGACTTAGAATTGTGCCAGAACGATCTTGGCGAGCACAGCATCCCTGAACATGGCCGACCTGCTCATTGAGGTGAGGCCAAGCGAAAAGTAAAATTGTTTGCTGATGCTCATAATTGGTTAAACGAAATTAGGTTTAAAAAAATTAATATGCAAGCATAGTTTTTTATCCAACAAAAACAAAAATCATTAGTTTTGATGCATACCAATTAGCCAATTGTGAATAAAACCAAGGCGACAATATTAGGCATCATTATTTGGGTTATCCTTACTGTTGTATTTGCCAAGTCGGATGCGGCTTCGGATGGTTACAGCTTAATGGGATTCCCATTTTATTTCTATACTTATTTCTCGGGCAAGCAAGCCAATACAGTAAGTAGCGGTACTGCCTTCAAAATAGATCTTATAAATTTATTAGCCGATTTGTTCTTCGCAATTGCGTTTGTTCTATTAATAAATTTTATCCTACTGAGGATATTCAAACCAAAAACTACCACCTTATGAAATTAGTATCTTATAAAACTGAAGACCGCGAGCATCTTGGCGTTTACGTTGATGGGCATATCTATAACCTTAACTCATGCGATAAACTGATACCCGATAGCATGAACGAGTTTTTATGGGGTGGCGTAGAACTGATGGAGCACGCCAAGCGCGTAAATGAAGACATCAGAAGCGGGAAGATACAAGCTAAAGAGGAACTTTTTTATGAGCTGCAGGCACCTGTGCCTCACCCTACATCGTGCCGCGATGGATACGCCTTTAGGCAGCACGTGGCAGCTGCACGCCGCAATCGTAAAGTGGAGATGATAGCCGAGTTTGACCAGTACCCAATCTTCTATTTCACCAACCACAACGCCGTACAAGGCCCCGGCGAAATAGAGTGCATGCCGGATCATTTTGAAAAACTTGATTTTGAACTGGAAGTTGCCGTGGTGCTCAACAAAAAAGGCCGCAACATTACCGCTGCCGAGGCGGATAGCTACATTGCCGGTTATATGATCATGAATGACATGAGCGCCCGCACCCTGCAAATGGAAGAAATGCTGCTGAACCTTGGTCCGGCTAAAGGCAAAGATTTTTCTACCGTAATAGGCCCATGGCTTGTAACGCCCGACGAGTTGGAGCAGTATAAAGTGCCGGCTAAAGAAGGCCACACCGGTGCCAGTTACAACCTTGAAATGAAATGCCAGGTTAATGGCAAACAGGTAAGTCTTGGCAATATGGCAGATATGGACTGGACATTTGCCGAGATCATTGAACGTTGCGCCTACGGTTGCGATGTCTTGCCCGGCGATGTAATAGGTTCGGGCACGGTAGGTACCGGCTGTTTCCTTGAACTGAATGGTACCGGCCTGTTAAACGATGCCAACTACCAAACCCAATGGCTGCAACCTAATGATCTGGTTGAAATGGAAATTACTGGTTTGGGGGTGCTGGGGAATATTATTAAAAAGTCGGAGAGTGAGTTTTCGATATTGGGTTTAAAAAAGTTGTAACGTTTTAAGGTTGAAAGGTTGAAATGTTAGTATTTTATGCCTAAAGTTGAACGGTTTGAAGATTTAGAGATATGGAAAATAGCAGTTGGAATTGCTGTTGAGGTTTATATTCTGTGTGATTCAGAACCTTTAAAATCGGATTGGGGAATGAAAGACCAGATTAGGCGCGCAGCCTGTTCAATGTCAGATAACATTGCAGAAGGATTTGAGTATAATAATAATCCTGATTTTATCAGATTTCTCAATTATGCAAAAGGCTCATCCGGAGAGTTTAGGAACAAACTTACAATCTTGGTATCAGCAGGTAAAATCGATCAAGTAGTTTTCGATGATTTGTACAACAAAAGTATAGATTTTTCAGGCAAAACAAAAACCCTTATCTCCTATCTTAAAAAATTTGAAGCGAACAAGAAAAGCAAATAACATTACATCTTTAAAACCTTCCAACTTTTCAACATCTAACAATGCTAACCCTCGAAACAAAAGATCTCACCCCGCTCCAGATTCAAAGCTATCTTAATCCGGCTGTGGCACCCAGGCCTATTTGCCTGGCATCAACTGTGGATAAGGACGG
>JAESTD010000056.1 GCA_016763755.1 Mucilaginibacter sp. | reverse complement strand
TAAAACCAAAAACCAAAATGCAAACTCGGGCACTATGCCCAGCCATCCAAAAAAGAATGATAGCAGAAACAACACTGCACAAGCAACCAGTCCGGCAAATAAACGCCGGGTTAGGAACAGGTTGGTATAAAACAGATCGAAGATTTTTTTCACCCGCTTATCGTGGTATTTCTATCTTTTGAATTATTTGTGCAATAACATCATCAGGGCTTACACCTTCCATCTCTTTATCAGGTGTAAGCATAATACGGTGGCGTAACACCGGTGCCGCAACTTTGACAATATCATCGGGCGTTACAAAATCACGACCGGCAATGGCGGCAATTGCTTTTGCGGCATTAACCACGGCTAAAGATGCCCTTGGCGAACCGCCCAGGTACAACGATTTATTATTACGCGTTTCATGGATGATGCGGGCAACAAAGGCCAGTATCTTCTCCTCAACGTGTAACCCGCGTACCGTTTGCCGGAGGCTTACAATATCAGCAGCTTGCAGTACAGCATTTATCTCGGCCAACTGGTCAGCCGTCTTTTGCTGGTGTTGCTGGGTAATAATGGTTATCTCTTCCTCAAGCGATGGATAGGCAATCTCAATTTTGAATAAGAAACGGTCTAACTGTGCCTCTGGTAAGCGATACGTACCTTCTTGCTCAACGGGGTTTTGGGTGGCCAGTACAATAAATGGCTCCTGCATTTTATAAGCCTCACCATCCATGGTTATCTGGCGTTCTTCCATCACCTCAAATAAAGCTGCCTGCGTTTTTGCAGGTGCGCGGTTTATCTCATCTATCAGGATAATGTTACCAAAGACAGGGCCTTTTTTATACTCAAATTCGCCGGTTTTGGTATTGAATACGGATGTACCCAGCACATCAGAAGGCATCAGATCGGGCGTAAATTGTATGCGCGAGTATTGCGCATCAATTGATTTTGCCACTAACTTGGCCGTAAGTGTTTTTGCAACACCGGGTACACCCTCTATTAAAATATGACCATCAGCCAGTATACCGGCAATTACCAGTTCAATAACCTGATGCTGGCCCACTATAATTTTTCCAAGCGAGGCTTTTATCTGCTCAACAGCCGTGTTTAGTTTGCTGAGATCAGTGCGTTGTTCAAAATTCTCATTTTCCATATGATCCGGTTTGGATATAAAATTTTTCTATTAATCTGTTCAATGCAATCAATTCCTGGTCGTGCACGCGTGTTTGGTGCAGCACAAAACGCAAATGGTTGATCAGCTCGTAACCAAAAATTTCTTCGATGCCTGTTTTTTTGATGAATACGTTCAGAAACTCGTTATCAAAAGTGTTGGTTTTTAAGTTGTATGTGGCACGTAGATGCTCCAAAAAATAGGTCACCTTTTTAACTGCTATATCGGTATTGTCGCGCTGCTCGTAATATACCTTGCCCACTACGCTTACAAAACCAACGGTAGCATTTTGCAAAGGATCCACCACCGGAATTATTCTCTGGCGGCGTTTTATCTCGTAAATAACAAACAGCAATATCGCAGCAAGACTGATGTAATAAGCCCATTGCAGTCCGCTATGTCTAAAAAATACCCGCATAGGCGATTCATCCTGCGCTATATCGCCGTTAAGGAATTGATCCCAGTAGATGTTTTTTGTTGGCGGTATATATGACAGCGCTTTTTCGGCAAATTTTAAATTTTGAGGCTTTAGTAAATTGTAGTTGGTTAACAGCTGTGGATTGGCCATTAACAGTAAGGCCCCCTTGCCTACCTGAAACCGCAGGTAAGTAGCATGCTTAAAATTATTTTGAACCAGCACGGTTGCCCTGGTGGTATCAAAAGATGAGAAATATTGGGTTGCGGTAAATTTATCCGTTTTTGTATCGGTTGATTGCTTTAAGGCCGGATTAACAAAACTTAATGAAGGGTTCTTTTCACCGAACTCATAACCGGTGCTAAATTTGAGCGAGTCGGTTAAGCCCCCATTCCAGTTAATTGCCGATATGAATACCGTATTACCGGCCTCAACATATTTTAACAGCGCCTTTATATCAACCTTATTAATTCCCTCCTTTTGGGCAATTATGATGTAGTTGCCCTTTTTTAAGGTCGAATCGGTAAAAGTATCATACGGCGACCGGTTATTGCGTTGAATATTTGCACTCGGGAATATATCGTTTAATCGGCTAAATAAAATAAAGTTGCCATAGGGAGCCTTACTATTGTAACGTAAATTAACATTCCAGTCTATCGGATCGGGCTTATTGTATTCGGCAACCAGGTAAACAATAAAAATTGCCGCAATGCCAGTGATATAATATTTCAGATCTTTCATGAGCGCCCCTCCTTAAAACTGCCGAACATTTGGCTGATATTTTTATAACTATCGCCGGTTACAGCAAAATCACCATACCATACATACTCAAACTGATTGGTAAGTTGCTTAAAAATATCCTGGTTGGGGCTGTTACTAAGCTCCATTACATAAGCCTGATTAGTTTTATTAGGTTGCCATTCTATGAGACCGTTATCATTCAATTGCTTTAATGTACGCAGGTATAGCAGCCGCACTGCGAGTTTGTAGTTACCTGCCGATGCCGCTTGTTCAATATCTTTAGCAAAATCTATCTCGTGGATATTTTCATCAAATTCACCGTAAGGAATACCTGCCGAACGAGAACGCTTGCGGAAAAGCCCAAGATCAATACCCGCCGATTTTAAGATCAACAGTACTAACGCACCTACTCCGCCAACTATAACCAGGTATTTTAATATGCGCCCAACCCATACCCAAAACCGGGAGTAACCGGTAGTCGTCTTACCAAAATCAAATAAGCTCCAAAACCATTTCCAAAAGCGGGTCCATAGCGATGGGCCGCTATAATTATCATTATAATTAAATTCGGGCTGTTTTTTAAATTCATTTATGGCGGTAGCATCAAAATGCCTTATGGCAACCGAAGCGGTATCATACCTCACTACCGCCGGTTTCTTTTTAGCAACAGTATCTGTTTTGGCGAAGCACGATAAAGCCGCCATCAAAAAAATAGTTATGGATAATAAGTAACGCATTAATATTCTTCTGCGGGAAGGTTTTGCTGATCTGCATTATTACCCAGGTTGTTAATGCGCTCTAAAAGGCTGGTACCTTCTTTGGTTTCGGCAAGGTTAAAATAGCACAGGCTTAACGTCACAGTTGGTACTATATAAACCAGCATGGCTACCATTTGCACAAGCACTGTAACAATTACCGCAGCCAAACCCATGTTATGTAAAGCGGTTGTAGGCCTGAATAATATTGTAGACATGCCAATTATTGATGCCGGCAGAGATATAGCAGCCATTATAAAATAGGCGATTATCCATGACACGAACATTGCTCCTGCGGTAAGCCACCAATTATTTTTGATAAGTTGAAAACTACGGTTAAAAGCGTAACTGAAACTACCGTTCTCGAAAACAATTATAGGGAGAATAAGTGCGATGATCGGGGCAAGATAAAATCCTGGTACAATACATAATACAAATGCCAGCGGCAACAGTATGATCATTACAAGCGTATTGAGCAATGAACGGCCCACATAGTATTTGATATAAGCCCATACCTCTGCACTTGTTGGTTTTATGCTGCCTTTTTGCTTATACAGCGCCATGTAACTTATAACTGACAACGTTAATAACGTACCAGCTAACATTATCAGGAATAACCCTATAAAGTAATTGACACCGAACATGGTAGTACCGTTCACAGAATCATAAGTGGGCGTGGTTTGCTGCTGAACGTCTTCAAAGGCCTTCATCATTTTGTACTGCTGTAGTGAGGTTAACAAGGCACCTGCCAGGAAAAGCACTCCACAAAACAGGTAAGCATTTTTTATCAGCTCTTTAAAGTTCTGTTTGATGAACGTAAATGTGTCATTAATAATCTCGCCAAAATCACGGGTCTTGGCTAATTCAACTTTGGGTTGCATTGTGGGTTTGTTTAAAAATTTTATTAGGGTAAAGTATTATGTACCAAATCATAAATAATAGTGATGCTGCTAATATGGTTAAGCTTAGCCAAACAGGCATCTCGGTGTGGCGAGTTACAAAGCCTTCAAAAAAGGCAGCTAATAAGATTATCGGAGCCATACCGATAGCTACTTTCATACCTTCAATTGCTCCTTTTTTGAGAGATACCATACGGCTGTAAGTTTTCGGAAATAAAAAGCTATTGCCCATTACCAGCCCGGCTGCGCCTGCTATAACAATGGCTGATATTTCCAGCGTGCCATGTATCCATATCACTAACACTGATTGTATACCAAGCCCTTTACTGAAAAAATAATATTGAAATGAGCCTATCATTAAACCATTACGGAACAGGAAATATACCGTTCCTACGGAAAATATGATGCCGCTTATAAAAGTAGCCAGCGATACATAAATATTGTTCACCGCAATGCTGAAAAACATAGCGCCTTCTGAGCCTTGTTTGTACACCCCGAAAGGATCGCCTTTAGCAATGTTATCATTGGCCATATCTACATAGCCATCGCCAATTATCAGGCGTACAAAATTGTTATCGTACTTGGCAGAGAGGGCTCCCATCAAGCAAAACACAATAAAAAACAAGAAGGCATATAAAATCTGCTTTCGGTGTACTTTAAAAAGCAGAGGTAGTTCCAGGCGCCAAAAAAGGATAAAGCGATTGCTGTTTTCGCGTTTGTTCTTGTAAATAGATTGATGAAACTTTGAGGCCAGGCCGTTGAGATAAGCCGTGGTTTTTGATTTAGGATAGAAAGTTTTGGCGTAAGCCAGATCGTCTGTTATCTGTATAAAGCTATCGGCAAGTTCATCGGGCGTATGGCTCTTTGCTTCCTCAAATCGCGCCCATTTATCGGCATTTTGTTTAACAAAAAGGGGTTCGCGCATTTAGTGACGGGTCTGGGTTTTAATATGGGCTTAAAATAATTACAAAAGTTTTATTATTCAACTAAAATTATGCAAATTCAGAAGATAATATTTTTATGAATACCGTAACCATCACAACCGCCCAAAATATTGATATAGAGTATGAATTAGGTGGCTTGGGCGAGCGCATCGTTGCCCGTATTATTGACTATGCCATTTTCTTACTCGTTTTGTTCTTCACTATCTTCGCCGTAGGGGGTATCGGTTTTTCGGATGCTACCGTAGGCGTGGCGACCATTATTTATGGGGTCCTTTTTGTGTTTTACGACCTTATTTGCGAGTTAAGCATGAACGGCCAATCGATAGGTAAAAAGGTAATGAAGATACGGGTGATAAGTGCCGATGGTGCCCGCCCGCGTTTAGGCCAATACCTGCTCAGATGGCTAATGCGAATTGTAGATTTTACAATTGGTGGAGGTGTTATAGCTTTAGTAGCTGCAGCATTGAGCGAGAAAGGCCAGCGCCTTGGCGATATGACAGCCAACACCGTGTTGGTACGCACCACCCCGCGTACCGATTCAACCAAAATTGCGTTTAAACCTTCGGACGTTAACTACAAACCTGTATTTACCGAAGCTTCGCAATTGACGGATAATGATGTAGAGTTGATAAATGAGGTGATAACCACTTATGTAAAAACAAAGAACAGCGTTATCGTATATAACATGGCTAACAAGCTTAAGATGCATTTGAATGTACAGCCGCCGCAGGACATGAACGATATGCAGTTTTTACAAACGCTGCTTCGTGATTATACACACCTTATTTCCGATGCGGATCTTGACTTCAAAAAGCCTGTTAAATCTTACGAACCTGTTTATTCACAAGCAGCCCAACTTACCGACACTGATCTGGCTTTGATAAACGAGGTCATAAGTACTTACAATAAAACCGAAAATGCGGTGATCGTGTACAACATGGCAGCCAAGATCAAAGAAAATCTTAATTTGAAGTCTACTGATGGCATGAATGACATGGAATTTCTGCAAGCGTTACTGTGCGATCATAAGCAGCTCACATCACAACCCGTTGGTTCTTAACGGATGTATAAAGTAAACATTTTTATCAGATAACTTACCAGTATAAAGCTGCCTGCAATCATGAACAATGATTTTTTAACGGTGGCTTTTCCGTTATCTAATTGATATAAAGCATCTGTAAGCCACCAAATGGCTGTTATGATAATAGGTATAGCTGGAGGATATAAGGCAAAGCTTTTATGAAAGTTGCCTTTAAACAGGGCGATAACCGCGCGTTGGAAGCCGCAACCAGGGCAATCTATCCCGGTGAGGTATTTAAACGGGCAAGGTAATAAATGATCCTGCAGCCAGTTGACGAACAACAGGCTGCAGGATATATAATTTAATGTCATCAAACTTGAGGTGGCGGCGGTGGCGGATTAAACGGGTCGCGATAATCAACACCCGGATCGTATGGTTTAGCACCAGCAAAACCTGCACCTGCCGGGCCGATATAACGATAATTGCCAAAACCTAAAATAGGATAAAAAATCATAGGCAACAGTATCAAGCCGATGGTGAAGCCCTCGGTTTGACCAAAGCTTTTGCTAAGCAGGTTGGTTATCCAAACGGCAAAAACAATATTAAGACATGGAATAATAAGCATTACTAACCACCATATAGGTTTGCCAACTATTTCTAACAGGACGATAATGTTGTAAATTGGCACAATAGCCGACCAACCAGGTTTACCTGCTTTTTCAAATGTTTTCCATAAGCCAACCGCCATTATAACATACACAATTAAAAGAGGAATTAGCATTGCGCCGAAAAGTAAGGCAAATACTCCGGCCGATTGTGGATCATAATTTTCCATGTTTGTGAATTGAGTTTTAAGTGTGCCTTAAATTATTCAATCATTTGGTAAATCAAAAATATTTAGCCACCAAATTTTAATTTCATCAGATAACACTCAAGATTTCGTCTTTTTTTGTTTAAAGGCCTGCTTCAACTTTTTACTACCTTTACCACATGATCGAGATCTTTACTGACGGTGCATCGAGTGGCAACCCAGGGCCTGGCGGATACGGTGTTATTTTACGTGCAGGGCAGCATTACAAAGAGTTGTCGGCGGGTTTCCGTAAAACCACCAATAATCGCATGGAACTGCTTGCTGTGATCACCGCACTTGAGGCGCTAAAGTCTCCAAATCAGAATGTAACGATCTACTCCGACTCGAAATATGTTATCGATGCGATAGAAAAGCGCTGGGTGAACGGTTGGGTTGCTAAAGGCTTTGCCGGTAAAAAGAATAAAGACCTTTGGATGCGCTATCTTAACATTGCCAAACTGCACAAAGTGAAATTCGTGTGGGTACGCGGCCACAACGGACACCCTGAAAACGAGCGTTGCGACCAATTAGCAGTAGCTGCCGGCAAACAAAAAGACCTGCTCATCGATTCTGTTTTTGAGATGGAAGCTGCTTCTTAGTAAGTTCAAAGCCAGAATCCTTGAGTTTTGAGTCCGAATTCATTAATTTTTTGACTTTCGACTTTCAACTTTCAACTTTTGACTTACGGCTACCTTCCCCCTAACTCTATCACTTCCAGGTCGTGAATTTTATCACCTGTAATGCTGAAACGCATCAGTGTGCGTACTTTGTGCCAGCCATGCTTGCCAGCTGCGCCGGGGTTAAAGTGCAGGCAGCTTATCTTTTTATCGTAAATCACTTTAAGGATATGTGAGTGCCCGGTGATAAATAACTGCGGCGGATTTTTGTAGATCTCAGGTTTCACATTTGAGCTATACCTATCAGGATAGCCGCCTATGTGCGTCATCCATACATCCACTTCTTCGCATTTAAAACGCAGGTGCTCTGGGTAAACTCTGCGAATATCACTCCCATCGATGTTTCCATACACGCCACGTGTAGGTTTAAACGCAGCTAATTGATCGGCCAGCTCAAGCGTACCAAAATCACCGGCGTGCCAAATCTCATCGCATTTATCAAAATGCTTAAAAACAGCGTCATCAAGGTAGCTGTGGGTATCTGATATAAGGCCTATCCGAATCATTTAAAATATTGTTAGAAAATCTTTAAGTAGAAATGCATACTCATCGGTGTAAACTTTTGGTGCATCATAAATAACCACTTCTGTTTCTTGAAATTCAATTCGCGCTCTCCCGAAAGTAATTATTTCACGGTGCGGGATATCATTCTTAAATGATTTGATATGAATAATATTGTTAAGGTGTAAATAGTGCACCAAAAGCAATTGCTTAACCAATTCTGCTGTTGCAAGTGATAGTATCAACTGGCAAATTCCTGCATTGCTCAAATTATCAGCAGCAAAAATTACCAATCGTTCAAAAAAAGAGCTATCTGTATGCCGGGCAATTGTTTTATTTTCTTTAGATGATGTTAAAGAATTAATAAAGAAAGGTGGGTTAGAAATTATCAGATCATATGATTGTCCGTTAATATCTGCAAAATCACCTTCAATTAAATTTAAGCGGTCTGCAAACGTCGAATTACGGAAGTTACTTCCTACTGTTTCTGCAGCATGCTTGTCTATCTCAACAGCATCAATCATCGCCTCAGGAAAACGCTGGGCAAGCATCATCGCAATTACACCTGTACCCGCACCTATATCAAGTATCCGTTTGATACTCTCACTATTGGCTAACGCGCCCAGCAAAACACCATCGGTATTCACCTTCATGGCGCATCCGGTTTGGTCTACCTCAAATTGCTTAAACCTGAAAATACTCATGCTACTTGCTGCTGAACAGACCGTATTTTAAAATACAGTAAATAGCGCGGAACCCATCCTTCCATCCTATTTTCTTTCCGTCTTCGTATGTGCGGCCATAATAGGAAATCCCTACCTCGTAGATACGTATCCTTGGTATACGGGATACTTTAATAGTCACCTCGGGTTCAAAACCAAAACGTTGCTCGCGCAATTTAAGAGACTGCAACAATTTAGTATCAAATAGCTTATAACAGGTTTCCATGTCGGTAAGGTTGAGATTGCTTAGCATATTGCTCAGAAAAGTAAGCCAGCGGTTACCGATGGTGTGCCAGAAAAACAAAATGCGATGTGGATTACTACCCATAAAGCGCGAGCCATAAACCACATCGGC
>JAESTD010000055.1 GCA_016763755.1 Mucilaginibacter sp. | reverse complement strand
CCCGCTGCCGTTGTGTACAAGGGTGAAGATCTCATTCATCAGGCCATCATCAGGATGTGTCTTTTCCAACGGCGCCTTATGATTTTGGCCTACATAGTTGTAGACCTCGGTATGCATGGCATTGGGTGCCAAAATAAAGTCGGCATTGCCTGATGTAATGGCACTATTGGGCATGCCATCAAATTTGGCGGTAGCGGGCTCTTGCACTATCACCATTCCGCCGCATTCTTTTATAGCTTCTATTCCTTTAGTGCCATCGGTACCGGTGCCTGATAGAATGATGGCGATGGCTTTATCGCCCTTATCTTTAGCAAGCGTAAATAAAAAATGATCTATCGCCGTGTTGGGAGCTTTGTCTGCAACCTTATCAGCCAGGCGTAACTTATGACCTTTGATGGTCATCAGTTTTTTATTGGGGATGATGTAAACACAATCGCGCTGAAGAATCATGTTGTTCTCAGCCTCATACACCTTCATGTGTGTGTGTTTAGAAACCAGCTCAACCAGCAAACTCTTGTAATCTGGCGACAAATGCTGTATAACAACAAACGTAAAACCCGAGTTAGCCGGCATATGATCAAAAAACTCATGTATAGCCTCAAGCCCACCGGCTGATGCGCCGATAGCGATGATGTAATGCTCAAGCATGGTCTCTTCCGGAAACTGTATCCTGCTATCCTTCACTCTTATTAGTTACGCGTTACGTGTTGTAAATTCATAAATAAAACTTCTCATCCCCTCAGCCACATTTAATTCCTCGGCAGTCCATGCTTCAGCTGTGTTGTGCACGGTCTCCTGCCAAAGCTTAAACGAATTTCTTGGATGGTAGTTTTTACTGCCCGGCTCAAAATTTATAGCCTGGTTAGGGTCGCCGCCCCATTTGATAGTTTGCTTTACCTCGGGCCTGAAAGCTACAATGTAATCGCCGGCATCGCTATTGACCGGGATAACCAAGGCGCCGCTGGCAACGTCGGCGTAGGGAAGGGCCTCATCATATAACGCCGAGAAATGATCAGTAACAAACAACTTATCAATGTTTTTGCCTTGCAACCATAGTACCATGTTCTCAAGAAAACTATTATCGGGTGTATTGCCCGTTTTGTAAAGCCTTCCATTTACAGATGCCGCTATGCCGCCCGCGTTAAGCAATTGCATCAGGTTTAGATCAGTGTTGTCCATAACGCCTTTAAGCAGATCGCTTTCTGCATAAACCTGGGCAATGAGCGCTGTTTGTTTCTTTTGCAGATCAGCCTCAAACTCAAAATTTTCTTTATAAAGGATGGTAGTAATTTTGTTTGATACTACAGATGATATCAACTCGCAAACGCTGCACAACTCAAAGCTTAAGTAAAGTGGCGTAAGGTGGTGGCAGGCTATCAACCCCCAAAGCTGCCCTTTATGTATCACCCTGAATGACATGCTCGATTGCACGTTCATGTTTTTTAAATATTCCAAATGCACCGCGGCTACACCACGCAGGTTGCAATCGCTCAGATCAATAAAAGCGTTTGTTTTTGGGTTGATGACAGGGTAGAGGCGTACCGGCGTAAATTCGCGATCAGGAATTAAGCGGTAAGCATTCTTTAAATATAACTGCCTGGCTTGTTTAGGTATATCAGATGCCGGGAAGGTATGGCCCATGTAGTTTTCCAGGCCTTTATTCTGTACCTTTTCCTCGGCTATCACCGTGCCGTTCCAATCGGCATCAAAGCGGTACATCATAATGCCATCAAAACCCGTAAGCTTACGGAGTTCCTGCACAGCTATCTGGCTTACCTGTTCAACTGTATCTGCCTGCTCAAGTGCCGCCATAGCATATTTAACTTCCTCAAAAACGTCACTAAAACTACGTTCTGCAGAGGCAGTTGGCTTTTCAAGCTCTAATATCAGATACCCGGGTTTAAAATGTACGAGGGCTTGTACCTTGGTTGCGCCAAGCGTAAGGGTTGCGGGTACTTTCTCCTTAACACTATCTCCAAAACGTTCCTGCAAACTTTTAATGGTTGCTGTATTGGCATAGGTTTCTAAAGGAGTGTTTACGAGTTCGTTGGCAGGCTTATTAAGTAGTGCATTGATGTTCTCGCTGGCCTGGATAATTTTCAGCGTTTCGTTATCCAATACCAGCAGGAAGCCGTATGATTGTATTACGTTAATATTATTGAGCGGTAAGCTCCCGCAGAAATCTGAATCGTAATTCTTTTTTTTATCCATTACAAAATTTAATCAAGTACAGTTATCTGCTTTTTTAAAATAAGGTAAGGGCTATAATTTTCCGGTGGAGACCGAAAACAAAAAAGAACGGCTGCGTGTAGATATAAAACAGATGTGTGGCTAAGGTATTATTTAATTACCTACAAAGCAACATTGATTGATACAACCACGAAGAGTATATTAACTCTTAACATAAAAATTAACTTTCGGTGTAAAGTTATTTATCTGGTAATGTGGTTTTAACATTACCCTTAAACTAAGCGAATACATTTGTGTTATAACATAAAACCAATGGAAATGGGCTACTCATCACTTGATCTTGTAATGCTTCTGATAGCCGCACTGGTTATCTGGGCAGCTTCACGTGTACCGGTAAGGAAGGACGAAACACATCGCCGCGTTATGCGTTCAAGGCTCAAAAGCAAGCACCAGCACTCCCATTCTTTATAATACACTGCTGAAAGGGCTTTTTCTTTGAACAAAATAAGGGTAGCGTTTTTTGCCGAAATATTGGCGGAAGACTTTGATGGCGCTGTACGTACCATGTACCAGCTTATCAATAGGATAGATACAGCACGTTTTGAGTATTTATTTATCTATGGATCAGGGCCCGATAACATTGGCACCTTTGATACTTTCAGGGTGCCCCACATCAATATCCCGGTCAATGCAGGCTATTCTCTCGCCTTGCCCAAGCGTGTCAAAGCTCAACTCAATCAAAAATTAAAAGAATTTGCACCGCAGGTAATTCATATTTCAACACCCTCATACCTTGGCAATTTTGCGTTAAGCCATGCAGAATCCAACCGGTTACCGGTACTTACGATTTATCATACTCATTTTATATCGTACGTTGATTACTATTTTAAGTATACACCGTTCCTGATAAGCCCTATCAAAAAACGTATCGCCAAGGGGCATAAAAGTTTTTATAACCGGTGCAATAAGATTTATGTGCCATCAACAAGCATACAGCAGGAATTAGCTGTTATGGGCGTTATGGAAAGTAGAATGCAACTATGGAAACGCGGGATCGACACGCAGTTGTTTAACCCTGTTAATCGGGATAAACGTGTAATAGAACGACTTACAGGAAACCAAAACCCCACCATCATGTTTGCCAGCCGATTGGTATGGGAAAAAAACCTGGAGACGCTGATAGCTATTTACGAAAAGTTCCGGGAACGGGGCAAACAGGTAAATTTCCTGATAGTAGGGGATGGCAGCGCACGCCAGGTTTGCGAAAAACGAATGAAGACCGCCATTTTTACCGGTAAGGTTAATCATCACCATCTTGCATCCCTGTATGCTTCTGCAGATGTATTTTTATTCCCTTCAGTTTCTGAAACTTATGGTAATGTAGTAGCCGAGGCCATGGCGTCGGGTTTGCCATGTGTGGTGGCCGATGGCGGCGGATCAAAAGATTTTGTTGCGCACGGTAAGGATGGTTTCCGCTGCAGCCCTTATGATGCCAACGATTACGTGGAAAAGTTAGAAACCCTTCTCAATAATAAACCCCTGGCGCATCACTTTGCTACCGAGTGCATCAAACATATCTCCCAACTAAGCTGGGCTGCACTTGCAAAAACGTATTTTGATGATATCAGTCTCCTTGTGGAACCTAAAGTAGCGCCCGTAACTATCACAACAACCTTAAAGCCCCACGCACACTTAATCACATCATTTTTATCTGCGCGTCTGTAAAGCGGGGCATCAGGTCGAGCAGTAGCTTGCTTTTAAAGGCAGGCTCTACATACACGCTGGTTACCCAGATCAATACTTTTATCTCTATAGCATCGGCGGTTACAGCGTTGATGAGTATCTCGGGCGGCATTTTTTTAACGGTATGGTCGGTTTTATTGATCTGGTCTTCAATTATTTTGGTAAGCGCATTAACATCAGTAGCGATATTTACTTTAAATATCAGCTCAGATTTTACGTAGGATGCACCTTGTGTCCAGTTCACCAACCGGTTAGAGAGCAGATCGCCATTGGGGATAATCACCTGAGAGCCATATTGTGTCAGCATCTTGCTTGAGCGGATGCCGATGTCCTGGATCTTACCTTTCTTATCCGCCAATTCAATAAAGTCTCCAATTTCAAACGGTTTCTCAAATATGAGGATGATGCCCGAGACAAAATTGTTTACGATGTTCTGCATACCCAAACCTATACCTACACTTAAAGCACCCAAAACTACCGTGAGTTTATCCATGGGAATGCCCGATGCCGTGAACGCCAATAGTATGCCCAGCATCACTATCACCAACCTGAATAGGGTTAGTTTGGAGCTTTTATGCTCTACTTTATTGTTAGCGTAACCAATTGATTTTTCGCCAAATAAAACGCCAATATTTTTTTGCAGGATATTGGATATATACACAATGATCACAAAGAAAAGCACATTGCCCAATGTAAATTTAAGTGTACCAAACACGCGCTCCTTCACTAACACCTGATGGAAGAAGCTGAACACACCGCCCGCAACATTGAGGTTAATAAAGAACACCAGTAACCATAATATTACTGCAATTACCGACAGCATTCGCTGAAAAGATTGCCGTGTTTTTGAAATATCGAGGCGCGAAAATAAGCCGCCGTTGCATGAGCTTATTTTGATCTGCAGTTCCAGCGCATCGGTTAGTATCTGGATAAATATGGCCAGGCCGATAACCTGCGTAAGACCAACAATGCCGGTGATAGAATCTATCTTAGCTAAACTAATACGGCCAAACACATTGAGGATGATGGCCATTATATTCAAGTAAAAGAAAACGTATAGTACCGGCTTTATAAAGCCTTTTTTGAAGTTGATCTCTTTTAATTTTTGATAGAATTTATAACCAATATATAACGAAGCGACGTTTACACATACCAGCAACAAACGCACAAAAATAGCGTCGTGTACGGTTGCCGTTACAGCCATAACTAATATGTACAGGCCCACAACGTATAGCCACTGCCGCAGTTGTTTGGGCTCCATCTTTTTCCAGAAATCTATAGTTATCAGAGCTAAAATTCCAAACGATATGATCTCGATATAAAGCGAAGGCGAATCAGGCTCAAATAATGGTGTAATAATGAGCATTACTATCAAAGTGGGAATAACCGGAATGGCGCTGATGTATTTGAAATCAAGCGTGCCTATGCTCTTCTGCAGATCGGGTTTTTTGGCTTTACGGTAGTTAAGGAATACCCAGAGAAAGAAAACTCCGCCAAAGAGGATCACCAGAATACGATTATCCCAGGTAGAGTTGATAAAATAGCCTAAGATCTTATTTTGGCCCCTGATGGATGAGGAAAGTAATTCGCCAATGTCTTCATCCTTATTATCAATTGGCGCCGACCAGGTATACGGCGATTCCTTCCTGAGCGCGCTCTTGCCTGAAACCTGCATGCGCTCGTCAATATTAGCACGTAACTCTGTTATCCGCAGGTTTGCTGCCGATACATCAGCCAACAACTGGCTTACCGTATCTAAATTGGCCGTGGTTAGTTTACCGGCATTTTGCAGGCGAATTTTTATATCTATCAATTGATCTTTATACAGGTTTTTGGCAGTAGTATCGTTTGCCTTAACCATCAGCACCGAATCCTTACTCAAGGTAATCACCTCGTTAGACATGCGTTGCAGGTCGTTACTTGCTTTTGAGAGCTTGGCTTGCAGTCCCTGCAAATTATCCTGTGAAGTTTTCAGGATGAGGTCATAGCTGGTTAATGTTTTTGGTTCGATAACGCGGCCCGCAGCGTTAAGATCAGCCTTGATGGGGGAGATGTTCTGTTGCACATCAGACAATGTCCGGCGCGTGTTGCCGGTTGCATAGCCTTTTTTGTTTGATGCATTAATTTCGGTTATGGCAGCTTGTGCACGTTGCATCCTGAAAAGCAAAGTATCTGGCAGCGTTTGCCCCGAATCGCTCTTTAAATTTGGTGCCTGCGCAAATGTAGTGACGGAAATTACTACGCTGAATATTGTAAAAAAAACTGCCTTAAGAGATATGCTGGTTAACTTCATTATTTAAACATTTAACCCGCTTTAAAAGCAGGTTTTAAGTATAAATGCGGTAAACTATAGCTTATAACACCTCACAGTTGTGGTTTTGTTTCAATAAATCGGTAATTGGGGGTATTGTGCCGCTATTACACAGGGCAAATAATTCTTCTATATTTGAATACATCCCGGATACAACTGCGCATGAAAATAACTAACTTTTTAAAATCCGAATCGCTTAGTGGTATTGTTTTAATTGTTTGTGTAATAGTATCATTGATCATTGCCAATTCTCCTGGCGGGACTGCTTTTCAAAATGTTTTAGATTTTAAAATAGCCGGGTTATCCATTTTAAACTGGATTAACGACGGCTTAATGGCGATCTTCTTTTTTCTGATTGGGTTGGAGATAAAACATGAAATGCTTGATGGTCATTTATCCACTTTTAAAAAAGCCGCTGTGCCCGTTTTTGCAGCTGTCGGCGGTGCTTTGGTGCCTGCTGCAATATACGCCTGTTTTAACATAGGAACGCCGGGTGCGAAGGGCTGGGGGATACCTATGGCTACAGATATTGCCTTTGCATTGGGTGTTTTATCTTTATTAGGCAAAATAGTGCCTCCTGCTTTAAAAGCTTTTCTATCGGCACTTGCTGTGGTTGATGACCTGCTTGCCATAATCGTTATCGCTATTTTCTATGCTGCGGAGATACATTGGCTATATCTTGCAATAGCTGCAGGTATTTTCGTGTTGCTTTTGCTGATGAATAAGCTGGGCGTTAAGCGTGCTTTTTATTTCATTATTCCGGGAATTATAATGTGGTACTTCATCCATCATTCCGGTGTACATGCTACTGTCGCGGGCGTGCTTACGGCTTTGGCCGTCCCAAACAAAGCTAAAAATGGTTCGCCGTTACAAAAGCTGGCGCATGGCTTAACAAAGCCGGTCAACTATATTATTATGCCGCTTTTTGCTTTGGCTAACACCGATATCCGCTTCACCTCAGAAATGTTGGAAGGTGTAGGTGGTGTTTTAAGTTTGGGTATCATTATAGGTTTGGTAGCAGGTAAGCCTTTAGGGGTTATGCTGGCCTCATGGTTGTCGGTTAAAACTAAAATTGGCAAATTGCCCGATGGATTTGCAAGAAAGCATATTTTAGGCATTGGGCTGTTGGCAGGAATCGGGTTTACCATGTCTATATTTATGTCGTTTCTGTCATTCGGAAACTCCACTCAGGATGCGCAGTCTAAACTGGCTATAATGCTGGCATCGCTTATTGCCGGTAGCTCGGGGTACGTTTATTTAAAAAACAAATTATCTGTGAAAGCAAAACCGAAAATTCCGGTAGCCTCGAAAGGATAATTTTTTGAACTCTTAGGATAAATCAATGATGCAGATCGGCATCGCCATTAGTCGACTTCTTTTGGAAACTCCATATCAGGTAAAACAGTGCCGGCAATATAAAAATACTGCCCACCAGTAGCGCTACGCCCAAAGCCTGTATAGCCTTGTCAGCTCCGCGATGATCAATCAATGAAAGGTGGCCGCCGCCTTTTAGGATGATAATGTTGGGGTAATGCTTGTAAGTGGTAGTGAGTAGGATCATTGTCATCTGAAAACCCGCCAGTATGCGGATAATATAACGTTTTCCTTTGCTGATCAAGTACCAGAGCAATACGAGCGATATACTCGCCAGCCCAACCGCAGCAATGCCAATGAAATTACCAAACACCCATTGCACCAGCGGAATGTTCTCTTTAATGGATACAATAAATACCACTCCGCCCGAAATAACTGCTGCCACATTCATGATGCGCGCCTTGCGTACAAATCCGCGGCGTTCCGTATCGTCATTAGTTTCGCCGATGAGATAGATGGCTGCTAAAAATCCGCAAAGCGAAGTGGTAAAGAAACCGATAGCAACAGAGAACCAGTTAAACCAGCTGTAAACGTACGCATCCATAAAGTTATTAGCCTGTGGATCTACCCGGCCGCTTACCGCACTCCCTGCAATAATGCCGAGGAAAAGCGGCGTAATAAAGCTGGAGTAAACAAAGATCTTGTTATAGATCTTCTGCATATTATCATTAACCGCATCGTAATTACGGAAGGTGAGGGCCGTACCACGGGCTATGATTCCCATCAACATCACCGTGAGCGGGATATGCAGGTAGGTAGACATTGTGGCATATATGGTAGGGAAACCCACAAACAAAATCACGATGGCTATAATAAGCCACATGTGGTTAGCTTCCCATATCGGCCCTATGGCGTTATACATAATGCGCCGCGTGCGCGATTTATTGGGTGTTGAGGTAAACATTTCAATAATCCCGGCGCCAAAGTCTGCACCACCCATTACCAGGTAAAGCAGCAATGAAACCCACAAAAAAACAATCACTACGTAGATCATAAGCATTATTTGGTTTGAGGGTTAACATCATAAATAACAGGCACCATTTTTATTTGCCGGTATAGCAAAAATATCACTGCAATGCTTAGGGAAAAATATACAGCAGTAAACAAATAGAACGAATAATGGATGCCCGGCATGGGCGTTACGGCATCAGCAGTACGCATTACCCCCTGAATGATCCATGGCTGACGGCCAACTTCGGTAACTGTCCACCCGGCTTCAACGGCAATGAAACCGATAGGGGTAGCCAGAATAAACAGCTTTAAAAACCAGCCCTTTTCAAATCAGCCTTTCTTTTTCCAGAGAGCTATCAGATAAAGTACTCCTAAACCCATCATCGCAACTCCCAACGCTACCATAAGCTGGAAAGCATAATGCGTTACTGCAACGGGCGGATGGTCTTGCTCCGGTATCTGGTCAAGGCCTTTTACGGGTGTTTTAAAATCATCGTACACCAAAAAGCTGAGCATGCCGGGCAGTTCAATGGCATAGTCTACTTTCTTATTCTTTACATCAGGGACACCGCCGATGATAAGGGGAGAGTAAGGCTCCGTTTTAAAATGGGCTTCCATAGCAGCCAGTTTAGCGGGCTGGCGCTTGGCAACCATCTTGGCAGAGATATCGCCGCTTAAGGGTTGTAATATTGCAGCTACTACACCAAATATGGCAGCTATTTTAAAAGAGCGTAAATGAAAATCTACACTGCGTTTGCGCAATATCATTAGCGCATGTACGCCTGCTACCGCAAAGCCTGTTGCCGCAAAGGCTGCTATACACATGTGTAAAGCCTGCGAGAACCAGGCAGGGTTAAACATCGCCTTTATCGGGTCTATATTGG
>JAESTD010000054.1 GCA_016763755.1 Mucilaginibacter sp. | reverse complement strand
TATCTTGTTCTTACTGTTCACCCTGATAACAGAATTTGCAGGCATTTACCTGCGTCAGTTTCTGCATGTCCGTAACTATTCGGTTTACAACATTTACCTGCTGGCCGAATGCGGCTTTACCAGCTACTTTTTTTATCGCCTCTATCGGCCTTACCAATACCCCGTTAAATGGCTCTACATATGGTATGGTATTTTCATATTGATTTACCTCACCGAGTTATTTCGCAATAATTTCTCGGGTTTTGCATCGGCATCAGCATCGGTAATGTCAGTCGTATTTGTGCCTGCAAGCCTTTATTTTTATTACCGTAAATTAAAAGACGATCATTTTGAGCTTCTTATTTACTCAGCATCATTTTGGTGGGTTAACGGCGCACTGTTCTTTTATTTTGGTAGTACCGCCTGCAATATTTTTATGGATTACCTTGCCAGTCATGAATCAATTGCTTACAATAACTCCATAAGGTACATCATATATATTATCTTAGATATTATTATGTACGCCTGCTGGTCATACGCTTTCATATGCAGATATCTACAAAGGAAGTTATCTCACTTATAGGGTTAACTTCTGTTATTTTCATTATCGCCCCTTTGTTTCTGATACTGTATGTGTTATCCTATAACCGCCGTAAAAAGAAACATCAGGAAGATACTATTGCCATGCAAAAGAACTTTGAAACAGAGCTTTTGCGTACCCAGATGGAAGTGCAGGAGCAAACGCTTAAAACTGTTGCTTATGATCTGCACGATAACATAGGTCAGTTGCTCAGCCTTACCACCATTACTTTAAGTTCGGTAAACATTACTGATAGTGAAGGCACCGCCGAAAAGCTGGCCCTGGTTGAAGATTTAACCATGCGATCGATCAAAGAAGTAAAGGCTTTATCGCGCTTATTGCATGGCGAAGAAATTGTAAGTCGTGGCCTGGCATCTGCTATTGATTTTGAGTTGCAATGGCTGCGTCGCTCTGATAAATTTAAGATAACCTATTTTCACGATGAGGAATTGCCTAACCTCGATAATGTAAAAGAAACTATCTTGTTCAGGCTTTTCCAGGAAATAATCAACAACATTATTCAGCATGCCAGGGCTACTGAGATCAATATCGAATTAAAGCAGTCTGAGAGTTTTTATGTGCTGCAGATAACCGATAACGGTATAGGTTTTAATGTTGATGAGGCACTTAGCCGCAAAAGCGGAATGGGTTTGCATAACATTGTAAAACGCAGTGGCATGATACAGGGAATAGCTGAAATTACCTCTATCCTTACCAAAGGTTCAAGCATAACAATCAAAATACCATGCTAAAGTAAATGGAAACTGAAAAAATTAATATCGCAATTGTAGATGACCATACTTTATTCAGAAAGGGTTTGGCTAAACTGCTTTCAGAATCAAATGAGGTAAACGTTTTATTTGATGCGGATAACGGCGCCGATATGATTAATAAATTGGGTAACTATCCCCTGCCCGAAGTTATACTAATGGATATAAACATGCCGGTTATGGACGGCTACCAAAGCACTCAATGGTTAAAGGATAACCATCCGGATATAAATGTACTGGCATTAAGTATGTTTGAGGAAGATAAGCCGATCATAGGAATGCTTAAGAGCGGTGCAGGTGGCTATATGCTTAAGCAATCAAAAGCCGGGGATCTGGTAAGTGCCATAAAAGGGATAGCTCGCCAATCGTTTTATATTAATGAGTTGGTATCGGGCAAGTTATTGCGCAATATCCAAAACAATCAGCCTGTAAAAAACCAGACTGCGGGGCTTAGTGCAAACGAACTGAAATTTTTGGAGTTATGCTGTTCTGATTATACCTACAAGCAAATAGCTGATTTGATGAACCTTAGTCCACATACTATAGATAATTACCGCGAGGCCCTGTTCCAGAAATTTGATGCAAAATCCAGAACAGGCCTGGTAATATATGCCCTTAAAAACGAGCTTATAAAATTGTAATAGTAATAATTACTCTGCAGTTGTTTTTGCAGCCGTCTTCTTTACAGCCGGTTTAGCTGGAGTTTCAGTTTTTGGTGCAGCCGGTGCTTTTGGTGCTGACGCTGCCTCGGGAGCTTTGGCAACGGTGTTATCTTTCAATAAAGCATCTTTGTCTATCTTGATATCTTTGGCAAATTTGCGGGCAAGTTTTTTTGCCTCTTTGTCTATCTTTTTATCAAGTTTTTTTGAGCCTTGGCTAAACTTTGAAGTAATTTCTTTTAGCTGAACTGCTAAGTGCTGATGTATAGCACGTTGCGCGGTTTTCTTAGCTTCTTTAATCAGGGGTTTAAGTTTGTCCTTCATATATGAATAGTATCTGTTTGATTATCTGCGACAAAGCTAAGCTAAGATAACATTAATTCAATATTATCATTATGTTAAGCATTAGCAATATACTTAACATTTCCTGATATTCTAATAACTCTACAGTCTTTCTTGATAATTAATAATAAAAGCCGCCATTTGTTCCTGCTCGCTCACGTTTAGGTCGTTGCCGTTATAGATCCAGTTATTGTCGGCATCGAACAAAATACTGCCTAAAAACTCTGGCTGTGCTTCATAGGCCGTGTATAAATGATAAGTTTTTACTGCCTGGTATTCTTCTATAGCCGGTACTATGTTTATTACCTCGTCGGCACCCGTATGGCGTTTTAACCATGCCCGGGCTTCTCTTTCAAGCGTAATGTTTTTCATTGTCATCAAACAAAAGTGAAAATAATTCTTTATAAATACTAAAAATATTAGCAACTTTATCTTTTAGAAATATCATGACAGAGGCACGCGAAAATATCATTAAACGTTTACAGAAAGACATCCTTGGCTGGCAGGGTTTTACTCCACCCGCGGCCGGTGAGCGTAAAGGTATTGGCCTTGGCCCTATCGAGGATGCTTTCCCTAACGGGATATTCCCCACGGGTAATATTCACGAAATGCTTTGTGCCGAAAAAGAACAGGCCGCAGCTACCAGTGGTTTAATGATGGGGATCTTATCTGTACTGATGAAGAATAACGGCGCCTGTATCTGGATAAGTACCGGCAGAAAATTCTTCCCGCCATCGGCGCATCACTTTGATGTAGCGGCGCACCGTTTGGTATTTATTGATACCCAGCGCGAGCGCGATACGCTTTGGGTGATGGAAGAAGCCTTAAAATGCGAAGGCGTTGCCGCAGTTATTGCCGAGGTAAATGAACTGAGCTTTGCACAATCGCGCCGTCTCCAGTTGGTTGTCGAGGCCAGCAAAGTAACAGGCTTTGTTTTGCGTAGCGATATGCGCAAGCTCAGCACCACTACTTGTGTGGCCCGCTGGCAGGTTAGCCCGCTGCCCAGCCAAGCAGAAGGTGGTATGCCCGGCGTAGGTTTCCCACGCTGGCAGGTAGAGTTATTACGTGTACGCAACGGTTTGCCGGGCACATGGCAACTAAGCTGGAGCAACAAGAGCTTTACCTGGGCAAATGAACAGGAACTGGAAACAACATATACTGATCTACAATTACAAGTTGGTTAACAATGGACAGACGCTATGTTTCACTTTGGTTCCGGCATTTACTAACGGATTGGCTTACGCTCCGGCAACCGGAGCTGAAGGATGTGCCATTTGTGCTTGTTGCACCCGAGAAGAACCGGTTGATTGTTAAAGCCACCAACCGTTTAACAGAACAATACGGCATCAGCACCGGCATGGCTGCTGCCGATGCACGCGCCGTAGTACCCAATCTGCAGGTATTAGACGCCGAACCCGGAAAAGCCGAAGAGATACTTAAAAAAGCGGCTGCCTGGTGTATCCGCTACTCGCCATTGATTTCTGTAGACAGTGATGGATTGATACTGGATATTACAGGTTGCACCCACTTATGGGGAAGTGAGCACGATTACTTAAGATCATTGATAAAAACGCTGCTGGCCAAAGGCTATGATGTGCGGGGCGCTATGGCAGATACCGTTGGGCTGGCGTGGGCCATTGCCCGCTACGGCAAAAACAAACCTATTATAGAGACACATGAACACCAAATTTCTCTGTTACCACTACCGCCCGAAGCTTTGCGGATAGAGCCTGAAACGGTAGACCTGCTATATAAGTTAGGTTTCTTCAGCATCAAACAACTCATAGGGCATGAACGCTCGGCGCTTCGTCGCAGGTTTGGCAATAATTTTTTGCTAAGGCTGCATCAGACTTTAGGCAATGTAGATGAGCCCCTGCAATACATCCACCCAATTGAGCCTTACCATGTGCGCCTGCCTTTTCTGGAACCTATCCGCACGGCCGATGTGATTGAAATGCGTATCAAAGATCTGCTGGATATGGTATGCCACCGCCTCACCGGCGAAGGTATGGGTTTGCGTAAAGCTGTTTTAAAAGGTTATAGGGTTGATGGTAAGGTCATCGAAGCGGTTATCGGTACAAACAAACCATCAAATAATGCTGCGCACCTGCTCAAACTCTTTGCGCTAAAAATCCCCAACATTGAACCTGCGCTGGGTATAGAATTATTTACGCTTGATGCTTTCAAAGTTGAGGATGTAGCGCATAAACAAGAAGCCCTTTGGCTTGCCGGGGGAACAGATGAATCTACCGATGCATTGGCCGGTTTGTTAGACCGTGTGGGTAACAAAATTGGCGCACAAAACATTCACCGCTATCTGCCGCAGGCAAGTTACTGGCCCGAGCGTTCGCTGAAACCTGCCCTATCATTAGCAGAGCAACCGGATATGGACTGGAACAACGGCCGCCCAAGGCCATCGCTCCTGCTTAAATATCCGCAGCGAATTGAGGTGATGGCCCTTTTGCCTGATGACCCGCCCAAACACTTTATATGGAAAGGCCAAAAGCACATCATCAAAAAAGCTGATGACGCCGAACGCATTGAACCCGAATGGTGGCAGCACCCCGAAAGGCATAACCACCGCGATTATTACATGATAGAAGACGAGAAAGGCAGGCGATACTGGGTATTTCGCTCAGGCCATCATGAGGGTGGTGATACGCGCTGGTATTTGCATGGTTTTTTTGCGTGAATAGATTTTGGCTAAAGCCAGGATAGATCTGTTTGCAATCCGTTGGCTGAAGCCAACGGCAATGAATAAGCGAAAAGCAAGGGCTTCAGCCCAAACCTGTCAAACAGATATATGACATGGAAGAAGAACAACAAAAAACAAAATATGCCGAGTTGCAGATCACCAGCAACTTTACCTTTATGCTGGGCGGTTCGCACCCCGAAGAATTTGCCGCGCGCGCCAAAGGGCTGGGTTATACTAAAATTGCCATTACTGATCGTAACAGTGTAGCCGGCATTGTACGCGCACATCAGGAAGCAAAGGTCAAGGGTATCGGCTTTATTCCTGCCTGCCGTTTAGATCTGATGGATGGCCCAAGCCTGTTGGCTTATCCTACGAATGTGACTGCCTGGGGCCGGTTGTGTGCCCTGCTATCATTAGGCAACCTGCGCACCGAAAAAGGCAAATGCGAGATCTATAAAAATGATGTTTATGAACACAAAAAAGGCATCAAATTTATTATTATCCCACCCGAGAAACTGAACGACAGCTTTGATTTTGATGATAATTTTAAACTTCATATAACACTTTATAAAAAACTGTTTGGTAACGAGTTATATATTGCTGCAAGCAGATTATATAATGGGCAAGACAGGAAACGATTGTATCGTATCCACCAAACCGGCATCCCTATGGTGGCTACTAATGATGTGCACTACCATGAGGCCGCCCGCCGTGAACTACAGGACATCCAAACCTGCGTGCGCGAAAAATGTACCATCAACAATGCAGGCTTTCGCTTGCTGGCTAACGCCGAGCGTTATTTAAAACCGGTTGAAGAGATAGAGCGTCTTTTTACCCAATATCAGCATGCTATCCACCGCACACAGGAGATTGCCGATGCCTGCAACTTTTCGCTGGATGAACTCAGATATCTTGAACCGGAATGGCGCAGCCCCGATGGCCGCACCGCTGATGAACATCTGCGTGAGCATACCATAAACGGGGCACATAAACGATTTGAAGATGGCATTCCCAAGCAAATTCTCGATCAGATAGATTTTGAGTTGGCCTTCTTTGCCCGCCGCAAGCTCGCCCCCTATTTTCTTCGGATCTACGAGTACACTCAAAAGGCCGAAGAACTAAACATTTTGCACCAGGGCCGCGGCTCGGCGGCTAACTGTACGGTATGCTTTTGCTTAGGCATTACGCCGGTAAATCCCATGAAACAGAAGCTGCTGTTTTCGCGCTTCATGTCCGATTCGCGCGAGGAATGGCCCGATGTGGATGTAGATTTTGAACACGAACGCCGTGAGGAGATCATGCAGTGGATCTATGACACTTACGGTCGCGAGCATGCTGCTATTGTAGCCACCGTAACCCAGGAGCGCCACAAAGGTGCCCTGCGTGATGTAGGTAAGGCTATGGGACTATCAGAAGATACCATCAAACGCCTCGGCGGTACAATTTGGAGCTGGGCAGATGAAGGTTTTGACCGCGACCGCCTCATTGCCCAGGGCATCAATCCTGACGACCCGCATATTGCCAAAGTATTGGAATTGACCAGTCAGCTAATGGGTTTTCCGCGGCAGTTGGGACAGCATACGGGCGGCTTTGTTATCACCCAAAACAAACTCTCAGACATTTGCCCGGTGATGAACGCCCGCATGGAAAACCGCACCCAACTGGAGTGGGACAAGGACGACTTGGAAGCCTTAGGCATCCTTAAGGTTGATGTGCTTGCTTTGGGCATGCTCACCTGTATCCGAAAGGCTTTTGACATGCTGCAATTGCATTATCACAAACATTACACCTTAGAAAGCGTACCGCAAGATGAACCCGAAGTGTATGACATGATCTGTAAAGCCGATACCCTCGGAGTTTTCCAGATAGAGAGCCGTGCGCAAATGTCCATGTTGCCCAGATTAAGGCCTCGTGTATTTTATGACTTGGTAATAGAGGTAGCTATTGTGCGGCCTGGCCCTATTCAGGGCGACATGGTGCATCCATACCTGCGCAGGCGGGATAAAATAGACCCCGAAATTTACCCGTCGGATGAACTGAAAGAGATCTTAGGCCGTACCAAAGGCGTTCCTCTCTTTCAGGAACAGGCTATGGAAATTGCCATTGTAGCGGCAGGCTTTACCCCCGCCGAAGCCGACCAATTGCGACGAAAAATGGCCACCTTTAAAGCCAAAGGACAGGTAAGCGCTTTCCGTGATAAACTCGTAAAAGGCATGATGGATAACGGTTATGAAGAAGATTTTGCCCGCCGTGTATTTAAACAATTAGAAGGCTTCGGTAGTTACGGTTTCCCAGAGAGCCATGCGGCATCATTTGCGCATTTGGTGTACATATCGTCTTGGCTTAAATGTTTTTATCCTGATGTATTTGCAGCAGCATTGCTCAACAGTCAGCCTATGGGTTTTTACCAACCCGCTGAGATTGTAGACGATGCCCGCGAGCATGGCGTTATCGTGCGCCCTGTGGATGTTAACTACTCCGAATGGGATAATATACCTGAAGAAATAGATGGCAATTACCACGCTTTACGACTGGGTTTCAGGCAGGTAAAAGGTTTATCTGCACAGGATATGCAGGTACTTACAACACAACGCGGCATGGGTTATAAGAACATCAGTCAGCTGAGCAATGCAGGCTTGCCAAACGATGCTATCAAAGCACTGGCAGATGCAGATGCCTTTGGTTCGCTTAATTTAAACCGCCGACAGGCCCTTTGGGAGATAGCGGCTTTGGATGATAAACCTATCGCGTTATTCAACAACCAGCCATCAGAGAGTACAAAGGAAATGCAAATAAGCCTGCCGCTGATGCGCCCGTCTGAGCATGTGGTACAGGATATTGCTGTAACGGGTTTATCGCTCAAAGCGCACCCTGTAAGTTTTGTGCGTTACCAGTTAGATATGCTCGGTGTTACCCCTACTGCTAAAATCAAAGATCTTAAAAACGGCGATCTGCTTAAAACTGCCGGCATCATCACCGTAAGGCAAAGACCCGGCACGGCAAAGGGTGTGCTGTTCATCACCATAAAAGATGAGACCGGTTTTACCAACCTGGTAGTTTGGGAAAAGGTATTTGACAAATACCGCCGAGAGATACTGCAGGCCCGCCTGCTGATGGTTGAAGGCAAAGTACAAATAGAGGGCGAAGTGATCCACATAGTAGTGCGGCGTTGCTTTAACCTCAACAATCTGCTCAGTAAACTTACCGAGAAAGAAGAAGAATTTCCGGAGATCTCGCTATCAGGAAGGGACAAAACCATTCCACCCGTGCAGCGTGAAAAACCGGTGGCTAACGTACTGCACAAGGGCCGCAATTTTCAATAACTTGTTTTTAAAACCTGTGGACTTTATATTGCGGATACATCACGCCAATACCTATGAAATATTTAATGTGCTTTTTGCTGTTGATATCACTGCAGCAAGCTAATGGTCAGTCTACCCAACAAAATGCTACTTTTAACCCAGGTAATAAACCTGTATGGCTGCTTACTTATTTTCGCCAGCGATACCCAACACGGGTTGAGATAGATAAAACGGGTAAGATAATTGAAGTTCCCCTGCCCAACCCCATGAATGATGAGCGCCTACATATTGCCCTTTCATCCGACGGACGGCACTGGACGCCTCTAAACAATAACCAACCTATTTGGGATCAAAAAATGCGCGACCAGTTTATCCAACGCGGGCCTGATGGTCTGTGGCGGCTGGTAGCTACCGGCGGCGATGGCGATACCACTGCACGCAGGCAATTTGGCCCAACCTGCATATATGCCACATCTCCCGATCTGATCCATTGGAAAACAGAAAGCTTTCCGCATTTGATGAAAGACGTGCGCAACGACGCCGGGCAAATGGTGCGCAACATTTGGGCACCCGAGTTTTTTTATGATAAGGATACCAAAATTTACACCCTGCTATGGTCGTCAAGTTTTGAGGACGCAGGCTGGAAGAAAAGCCGGCTGTGGTATTGCCAAACCACTGACTGGAAAACCTTTACATCCGCCAAAGAATTATTCGCGCCCAATTATTCGGTTATCGATGGCACGCTGATTAAACAGGGTGATACTTATTACCTCTTCCACAAAGAAGAAATGTTTGGTGCCGAATATGGTGAACGCCGCGCTATCCGCCTGGCAACATCTAAAAAATTGGAAGGCCCTTACACGGTTTACGATGGCCCGCTGAACAAAGGCCAGTTGGTACCTACCATTACCGAAGGCCCAAGCGTAATGCCTGATCCAACCAAAAAGGGCTGGTTGTTGCTCTATGATTATCCCATGGCAGATCGTTACGGCATATCATCCTCACCCAATCTGTTGCATTGGAAGATAGAGGAAAACATCTCCCTGCCTGAAGATGCAAGGCATGGCAGTGTATCAAAAATCACCAAAGCAGAAGCCGAAGCATTGTTAAAACTGTACCCAAACACCATTACCCGGCCTAAAAAGCTGCATTGATTCTTACAATCTGATAAAGAAAATGTAAAGGCATTTTTTCAACAAACTTGCGCAACTGAAGCTAATTTTCTTATTTTGCTAAAAATATTAGTAATAGTTTATGCTGCGTATCAGGAAACAAGTTGCGAAAAGAGATGTACTGGGGTTCAGGCTTCCAATGCTGTCATACGAAGAACCACCGTTGGATATTACCGACATAACCGTAATGGATCCGGATAACACTTATTTTATGCGAATGGGATCGGATGCGATGACGGGCTACCATATCCTGCCTGATAATATTTTAGTAATTGACCGCAGCTTAAAACCAACACCGGGCAGCATTGTGGTGTTTTTTCATGAAGGCAACTTTTATACCCGCGAATATCATCCGCAGGGCAATAAATTATTTTTAAAAGCAGACAGCCCGGCAGATACCATCGAGATTGCTGATACCGAACATTGGACATGCTGGGGGGTGGTCACTTTAAACCTTAACCCGCTATTACCGCCCGAACTTAAAACTGGGAGGTACCGCAGTGTTTGCGCATGTTGATATCAATAACTGCTATGTAGGATGCGAAACGCTTTTTAAGCCACAACTTAAGGGGCGCGTTATAGTGGTTTTAAGTAACAACGATGGTTGCGTGATAGCCCGCAGTAACGAAGCGAAAGCCATAGGTATAAAAATGGCCGATGCTGAGTTTATGGTGCGTAAAAACCTCGCTGAGCATGATGCTGTGATTTTTAGCACTAATTACCCACTGTATGCAGACATGAGCGCCCGTCTGATGAACAACTTGGCACGCTACACTTACACGCTGATGGTTTACAGCATTGATGAAGCGTTTATGGCATTGGGAAACATCTACGGCCTCGACCTTGAGACACGGGCCAAGGCCATTAGCGAGAACGTTGTGCATAACACTGGTTTACCCATAACCGTTGGCGTAGGCCCCACATTGAGCCTGGCTAAACTTGCTAATAAAGCGGCTAAAAAACGAAAGCGTGATTACCTGGTGCTGGATACTCCTGAAAAAATTGATAACGTACTCAAAGATTTCCCTATTGAGGATGTTTGGGGGGTGGGACATGCGTATTATCAAAAACTGATTGAGAACGGCATAACCACCGCCGGTGAATTTAGAAACCGCAAAGCCGATTGGGTACGGCAACACATGACAGTACAGGGTTGGCGCTTACATCAGGAGCTTTGGGGTAAGCCCTGCAATGTGATAAGGGATGTGGCAGAGCGCTCAAAAGGGATTGAATCCAGCCAGAGCTTTAATACTTACCAAACCACGCTTGAAGGTATTGAAGAGGCTGTTGCGATGCATGCCGCCACCGTATCGCTAAAATTGCGGCAACAGAAAGGTATGGCGCTTAACGTTACCGTTTATCTGCGTACCAACAAGCATAACGTAAAACACGATCAGCATTATCCGAGTATAACCGTGAAAATTCCGTTTGCGGCAAACAGTACGCATGAGTTTACACGTATTTGTGTACAGGCACTGCGCGCTATATGGCAACCGGGCTATAACTATTTAAAAACAGGTGTAAGGGCAACAGGTATCATCCCTGCTGGCGAGGTACAGTATAATCTTTATTCTGATCATGATAATGAGCGCGAACAGCGTTTAGCTGCTTTAATGGATGATCTGAATTTACGCTATGGCCGCGGTACTTTGCGCATTGCCGCCGAAGGCTACGAAAAAAAGTGGATAATGAAGCAGGAATATCTAAGTAAGCAGTATACCACTAACTGGAAGGACATCATAATAACATTATAATTTACTTTGAATTAAATTTTGTGATTTATTACTAATTATATTAGCTTTGAAACTAATATAATTAGCCAGATATGTGTGGACACGTTGAGATAGGTGAGCAAAAAGACATAAAGATCATTAAGCGGGACGGCGGGGCTTACGCTCCAAAAAGTAACGGTGCGGGTAATCCAGGGTCGATGCTGCCGGTAGTTACCGATGCCCTGCCCGATAAAGTGCAGCAGTTTCGCTGGGGTTTATTAAATGCTGATGACGACCGAATCCACAGCAAAAATAAGCATGCCCGCATCGAATCGCTGTTCACGGTACCTATTTGGAAAGATGTTATCGGCAAACGGCATTGCGTTATCCGCATACAGGCTTTTTTTGAATATAATAAAGAGCAGGAACGCACCTATCGCGTTGAGCGTGCCGATGGCAAGCCTTTTTACATTGCAGGCATTTGGGATATTTGGTTCGATATTAAGACAGGTGTACTGTTACCCACGTTTGCAATGATAACCATGCCGCCAAACCAGGCAATGGCAGAAATACATGATCGTATGCCGGCAATTTTGGAACGCAGTGACATTAAAACATGGATCAACAGTAACTTGAGCGCTGAACAACGAGTGGCCTTTCTTCGTGGTCATGCTTGCCCGTCAACTTATCTACGTATTACTATCGAAAAAGAACATGAGAAAGATTGATAAGAGGCACATGGTTTGTTGTTTAAGCAAAAACGATTACGGCCATGAGTCAAAAGATAAGTGTCATTACCCTTGGAGTTGAAGATCTTGAACTACAAAAGACTTTCTATAAGAACCAGTTAGGCTGGATACCTGAAGCAGAAAACAAAGACATCATTTTCTTTAAGATGAATGGTTTCCTGTTTAGTTTGTTTAACCGTAAAGCGCTGGCCGACGGCGCAGGAGTTTCCGCAGATGGAAGCGGCTTTAGGGCATTGACATTATCAATGAATGTACCTACCGAACACGAGGTAGATGAAATATTCTCTTTGTTTAAAGCTAAAGGAATTGCCATTGTTAAAGCGCCTGAGAAAACACCGTTTGGCGGATATTATTTCACCTTTGCCGATCCCGAGAAAAACGTTTGGGAGATCACATACAATCCTTACATACCGCTGGACGATGATGGCAATGTGATCACACATAAAAGCATAGATAACCTGTAATTTTTATGAGGTATATTCTGTTTATACAAGGCGGTGGCAATGATGGTTATGCTATTGATAAAAAGCTCGTCAGTGCTTTACAACAGGAGCTGGGCAATAATTTTACGGTTAGCTATCCGGAACTAAGATCAGACGAAACCGTTCCTGATTTTGGCTGGCCAAAACAAATTTGCAACGCAATAGATCCGATGGTCTACCCCTTTGCTGTAGTGGCGCATTCGTTAGGCGCATCTATGTTGTTGAAATATCTGTCAGAAGATAAAATCAACAGGAAACCTTCAGGCATATTTTTGCTGGCTACACCGTTTTGGAAAGGACCTGAAGATTGGAAACAGGGCCTGAAATTAAATGATGACTTCGTCGAAAAACTTCCGAAAGATGTACCCTATTTCTTTTACCACTGCAAAGATGACGAAGAGGTCCCCTTTGAACATTTTGAAACATATCGGCAAAAAATGAGTGATCCGATCTTTCGCGAAATACAAAGCGGTGGCCATATGTTTAAAGCTGATCTGAAGGTTATAGCTGAAGATATTAAAAATCTGTAAAATAATTACTTATTATAGTCTACTTAAAGTTTCTCTTGAAACTCCGAGATATGCCGCAATGAGTTGTTTGGGTACCAGGTTATACAGTTCGGGATAGAGTTTCATTAGGTCTTCATAACGGCCTTTGGCATCGTTGTTCATGAATGAGAGCAGACGTTTTTGGGCGGCTACAAAACCACGATAAGTTCTCCATCTGAAGAAATGCTCTATCTGGTGGATCTCCTTGCAGAGCTTCTCGCGGTCGTCGCTTGTTATGGCCAACGCTTCTGTATCGGTGATGCAATCAACGCTTACGGTAGCTTTTACATGGTAGTATAAAGCGTTATAGTCTGATACCCACCAATTGGGCATAGCAAACTGAAGGATAAACATTTTGAGATCATCGTTAACATAAAAAGACTTTGTACAGCCTGACACGATGAAATATTCAGCATTCACATCATCCCCCGCCGAAATAATGGTTTGTCCTTTTTTGAATGAGTAGTGTTTAAAATGCGAATATACATATGTAAACTCCTCATCAGTAAGAGCAATCTGTTTTAAAAAATGCTGTTTAAGTTTTTCTTCGGCATGCATCGGATAAAATTACATATCCTGCCGCATATCATATCCAAACGCCGCAGGAAAATTACCTGCAGCGTTTGGATTATGTACATATTATTTATCTGATGAGAACATCGTTTGCAGATCGTTGGCCGGGGTTGCTTCAATATTAAAAGCATTAAAATCACCATGAGTAAGAAATGCTTTAGCGGTTTTAGCCACAGTAGCCCAAATAGTTTTGGATACACCCGTACCTGCGCTTAACCTTTTTACGCCAAGATTAGCCAAATGATCTGCTTTTGGCAAACCCGGCATTGCTAATATATTCAAAGGCAGCGTGGTATGTTCGGCTATCTGCGCTATCTCCTCACCATTGGTTACAACCGGCACAAAGATACCACTGGCACCAGCTTCGGCATATTGTTTTTCACGTTTAATGCATTCTGAAACCATTTCGGCAGGGTTCACCAGCCCGGCTAAATAAACATCGGTACGGGCGTTAATGTACAGTCCTACGCCTTGTCCTTCGGCAACCTTGCGGATGGCTGCGATCTTTTTGGCTAACAAGTCTGCGCTATCGTGCCCATCTTCGATGTTTATACCGGCCACGCCGGCATCAAGCAGCGGTTTTATATTCTCTGCCACCACAGCAGGATCATCGCTGTAGCGTTCTCAAAATCGACAGAAAGTGGAACGCTGATAACACGTACAATGCTATCGGCAATTTGAGCATTTAGTTTGGCGGTCATTTTATAGCCATCCGCATACCCTAATGCCCATGCTACGCCTGCACTGGTGGTAGCAATTGCTTGTGCACCGGCTTCCTGTATAACCCTGGCGCTTGCTGCATCCCAGGCGTTCGGTAATATTAAAACCTCACTCTGGCGGTGCAGGTTGCTGAATTTTTCAAAGCTGTTCATGGTATTTATGTTGGTGTTTGACATGATTTTTATCCCTTTCGGTAACACAAAGTTGCAGCAGAAATTTGCAAGGTTAATGTGATGTGCGTCACAATCTGGAAGGGAAGTTGATTATGTGATATGTATCACAATTTCATTCACGAAGGTTTTGAATAACCTAAATAAGCGTTAATATTAGCTAAAATTGTCCTTTTTTTAATACAAAAAACATCGTGGGTCATTGGTGATTTGCCGACGCGACTGATGGCATGATATTTAGTTATGGTTGATAATACAGAGCCGATATACCAAGCAATTGGGTTCCTCTATTTATCACAACCGATTTGGCCACCAAAACCGAAAATAAAAAAGCATCTACCCTAATGATAAGGCTATTACTTATCGCCGGTTTGATTTTATTACTAAGTGCCGAAGGATGGTTCGGCTATCGCTTGCATGAGTTATCTGCCCGTCAGGAAACGATCAAAGCCGATCACTCTAACGTAAATAATATTTCGATAGGGTTACTATCAGTTGAGCAATGGCAGGAACAGGTTGCCGGCATTGTTAATCATCAGGTTAAGCACTTTAAACTCACCCCAAAACAGAAAAAGCAATTACAGATAGAAGTTGAAGAAGTGCTGAATGCTTTGGTTGACAAGGCCTCGGCCATGGTTGATAAAAAGCCCAAGAGCCTTATGGGTAAGATCCGTAAACTGGCCGTTAAAACTTTTGTTAAGGAAGATAAGATACGTGCGCAGGTGCCCAAGTTTGCTAAATCTATCATTGCCAAAATTGATAATCCACGCCAAAAGAGCCGTTTAAGCGACTTGGCTATGAGTAAGTTTAAGGATGTTCAAAAAAGCGAGACTATGGATAGTACGCTTAAAGCTAACCATGCTTTTTTGGATACGCTTTATCGTAAATATGATGTATCATCAACGCCGCAGCTTAACCATAAACTGGATACCCAACTTAATATACTACATGATGAAATGTACAAATATTGCTTCGGTATGCTGGGTTGTATATTGGTAGTGCTGGCGCTTTGGTGGATACTGCGCAAACGGGTGGAGTTACATGCTACGCTATTTATCCTGTCACTATTATTTGCATTTATATTACTGGCTGTAGGATTAAGTGCATCCATGATAGAGGTGGATTGCCGTATTAAAACCCTCGACTTTATGTTACTGGGCGAGCATGTGATATTTAAAGACCAGGTGTTATTTTACGAAAGCAAAAGCATCCTGGGAGTAGTTGAGGTGTTGATAAGACAGCCCGCTGCCGAATCGATAGCAGTTGGGGCACTTATTTTATGTTTCAGCATTCTCTTTCCTATAATGAAGCTAAGTTCTACAGGCATACATCTTTTGGGCAGGCGCTCAGTTGCAGAGAACCGCTTTATCAAATATTTCGCTTTCCAATCCGGTAAGTGGAGTATGGCCGATGTGATCGTTATTGCTATCCTGATGACCTATATTGGGTTAAACGGTTTGCTTGATACTCAGCTTGCCGCACTTAATATCAACAGTCAGGAATTGACCATAATCACCACCAACAACACCGCTTTGCAACCCGGGTATATCATCTTTATCAGCTTTGTGTTGTATGGGCTTATCCTGTCAACCATCCTTAAATACATCACCCCTAACGACACCCACTGATGAAACTGAAGATCTATCATATCATCTTGCTTTTCGGCCTCAGCATTTTGCTGGCCGGGACGGTGCTTGCGGGCTTCCGTTTGTGGAAATTATCGGTTGAGCGTAACCAGGTAAAAGAAGATTATGCCCTGTCTAACAGCGTCACCTTCGGCCTTTTCTCGGTTGACCAATGGCGCGACCGTATATCAGAAGTGCTTAGCGGGCAGGTACAGGATTACCATATCACCAAAGAACAACAGAAGGCGATGCAGCGCGCTGTTGAAAAGGAACTACACGGACTTGTGGCCGAAACTGTTGCCGATATAAATAAACCCCAAAAAGGATTGGGAGCCAAGCTTAAGAAAATGGCTTTTAATGCATTAGTAGATTCATCTGAAATACAGGCACAGGTACGACCTTTTGCTAAGACAATTATTGCCAAAGTGAGCAGCCCGGAGAGTGAGCGCCGTTTAAAATCTATAGCCGGTAGCAAGCTCAATCAGTTAGAGTCACAGATATATGATAGCACTAGGGTGGCTAATTATACCATCACCAAGTACATGTACAAAAAATACCGTGTAAATGATCCTATCAGCTTTAACAACGCTATTAACAATAAGCTTCACGCAATAGGTTTAGAGACCGTTAAATACACTTACCTATTACCCGGTTGCGTGTTAGTAGCTCTACTACTTTGGGGGTTTACACGCAAGCAGTTACAATTGCAAACGCCGATATATGTGTTCGGATTACTTTTTGCATTGGTATTGCTTGCAGCAGGCACTCTATTACCTGTAATTGAAGTTGATGCACGCATTGAAAGCCTTCACCTGCTAATGATGGGAGAAAAGGTTGAGTTTCAAAACCAGGTATTGTTCTATCAAAACAAAAGCATAGTTGGCATAATTAGTACACTTATCGATCGGAAAAAGCCTGATGCAATAATTGTGGGGGTGTTGCTAATGTTATTTGTAATAGCTTTACCACTCCTTCGACTTATTGCTAAGGCTATACATATCCTGAGCCCTGAGAAAATATCTTCCCACCCGGTAACCAGGTATTTAACCTTTGAAATGGGAAAATGGGATATGGCCGATGTAATGATAGTAGGTATGCTGATGACCTATATCGGACTAAACGGTATTCTTAAAAGCCAGTTATCGGGTCTTAATATCCATACCAGTTCACTTAATGTAATTACCAGCAACGGCACATCATTACAACCTGGCTTTTACATCTTTGCGGGCTATGTAATTTACGCTACCTTAATATCGTACATCCTGAAACGTATTACTACCGATAAAGAGATCCGTAAACAAATGGATGGTAAATAGCATAATATCAATGCACTATTAATGATCGGATACTACAACTTTTGATGGTTTAGCATCAGATACCATCAGTGCTGTTAATGAAACAATCAATAAGGATTAGAAAAGATAACTTAAAATCGTTAGAACGGGAAAAGGGCGACCTGTATGACCCGCCCGGCTTTATTTATTCTCAACTATAGCTTACGTTCTGATTCTCGAATTGGTACGTCATTTATACTGGCATATCTTTTTTGCATCAGGCCATTTTCGTCAAATTCCCAATTTTCGTTACCATAAGCGCGAAACCATTGGCCCTCGTCATTATGATATTCGTATTCAAATCGCACTGCTATACGGTTATCTGTAAAGGCCCATAGTTCCTTTTTCAATTTGTACTGGTGTTCGGTTTCCCACTTATTAGTTAGGAATTTTACAATTGCCTCACGGCCGTTCAAAAATATTGAACGGTTACGCCATTCACTGTCCAAAGTGTAAGCTTTAGATACTTTTTCAGGATCTTTTGTATTCCAGGCATCTTCTGCCATCTGAACTTTTTGTTTTGCCGTTTCAAGATTAAAAGGTGGCAAAGGAAGTTTTTGTTCCATGATTTCTGCTGATTATAAATTGATAGATATACAATTATAGGTAATGTTGGAATAACTGCTTATATGGTACTTTTTATTGCGTTTACAGTACGATTTGATTTTATTAAGTATCAGTTCGCATAAAACAAGGAATAGTATGTACTGAAAAGAATTTGAATAAAACGAAAAGCCCTATACTTTGAAATACAGGGCTTTGATGATTGATGACAAGATCAGAATCATTTTAAAAACCATACATACCACCCGAAACAGAGATCTGCTCGCCGGTTATCCATGCTGCATCATCGGATGCAATAAATACTGCCGCTTTGGCAATATCTTCCGGTTGCCCTCTACGGCCAAGTGGTGTATTGGCGATAAACATCCTTTCATAATCGCTGCCTTTGGTAACTCCGGCGCTGGCTGCACCTTCGGTTTCAGTAGCACCTGGCAAAATAGAGTTGATACGGACATTTTTTACACCTAACTCTTTTGACAATGCGATAGTAAAAGCATCAAGCGCAGCTTTAGTTGCCGAGTACAGAGAGGCATTAGGTAACGGATATTTGCTTGCTCCCGAACTAATGTTGATAATATTGCCGCCTTTATCGCCAAACATCTTCAGGGCTGTTTGTATAGCTAATACCGGCCCCAACACGTTAACACCAAAACTTTGATGAAAAGCCTGTTCCGATATTTGTTCTACAGGTGCGTATCCTTGTGCAACTGCGTTATTTACCAATATATCTAACTTGCCAAAAGCCTTTTGCGTTTCTGTGAACAGTCTGCTGACATCAGCCCCATCTGAAACATCAGCCTGAACAGCGATAGCAGCTCCACCAGTTCTGGTGATCGCATCAACTACTTTATCCGCTTCTACCCTACTTGAAGCATAATTTACTACAACCTTTGCACCCGCAGCGGCAAAATATTTTGCGATGGATGCACCTATTCCTTTTGAAGCGCCGGTAACTATAGCAACCTTATTTTCTAATTTTTTCATTTTTTTTTGATTTTTTGGGCACAAGCAACCTGCACCCGTAAGAGTTTGATTATTTAGCGAGATAGGTCATACCGCCGTCTACAAGCAGCTCGGCACCAAGCATAAACGCAGAATCGTCTGAGGCCAGGAAAACCGCTGCATTACCAATATCTGACGGTTGCCCTATCCTGCCTATCGGCATTACGCTTGCAAAATGTTGCTTTACCGCCTCAATTTGATCTGCTGGCACAAACTTGTCAAATGCCGGTGTATCTGTGGTACCGGGCGTTATCACATTAGCTCTGATTTTTCTGTTTAAAAGATCGCTTGAAAAGCCCTTGGCTAAGTAAATAACGGCGGCTTTTGAAGCACCGTAAAGCGTAAATGAAGCATGTGCCCTGTGTGCGGCGTTTGAACCGATAAGAACTATAGAGCCGCCATCATTCATATAAGGCAGCGCTTTCTGTACGGTGAAGTAAATACTCTTAAGGTTCAGATCCATCAGCTTATCATAGTCGGCTTCGCTAAAATCTGCAACCGTGCCTGTACTACCCCCGCCCGCGTTAGCTACGATAATATCTACTTTACCAAACTTTCCTGAAGTCTCTTTAAATATCCTATCCAGATCATCTAAGTTGGTCACATCGGCATTTATCCCGATAAAATCGTCTCCAAGCTGTGAAACTGCACTTTTTATTGTATTCTGATTTCTTCCGATGATAGCCCCCACAGCGCCCTCGTTCTTAAATGCTTCGGCTATGCCAAATCCTATACCGCTATTACCACCGGTAATTACGGCAACTTTGTTTTTCAATTTATCCATGATACAAAGTTGCAGGATAGAAACAGGCTGGGACTTGACCTGTATCAGAAAATGCTCTTGACTTAGATCAAGATTTTAGGGCGTTCTTTCTGATCCGGCTAAGGGTTTCAGGGGATAATCCAAGGTAAGATGCAATCATATTAAGTGGAAACCGCTGTAAAAACTGAGGATAGTTAGTTACAAGATCATCGTAACGTTCTTCAGCCGTATAGCTGATAGCAGCCTGCAGCCGGTTCTGATTGGCAATGGCGTAATTCTGTTTGATCACTTCTTGCATTGCTACAAATGCTGGAATGGGCGAAAGAAACTCTTCAACCTGCGCGTTAGTAATTTGTAAAAGCTCAAGATCTTCCAATGCTTCTATATTGTAACGGCTTGGGGTTAAATGATAGTAGCTTTCAAAATCGGCCAGCCACCAATCTTCCAAACTTAGCTTCAGTATATGCTCATGCCCTTTTTCATCTACCCTGAACGTACGGGCCGATCCTTTTACAATGAACCCGGTGTACTTGCAAACATCGCCCTCCTGCAAAAAATACTGCCTTTTCCGTAGCTTTTTAGGTTTCAGATGTGCCGTGAAAACACGCTTATCATCCTCGGAAAGCATTATTCCGGACAATTTTTGAATATAATCGAAAAACACATCAAAATTAGACATCGAGAAAGTATCAAACGTTCGCAATTTACTGAAGATGGCATTTAAATAAAAACGAAAAACCCTGTACTTTGCAGTACAGGGTTTTGATACTTGGTATCGCCTTTTGTCGGGATGGCAGGATTCGAACCTGCGGCCTCCACATCCCAAATGTGGCGCGATACCGGGCTACGCTACATCCCGTTTGGTCTCGTTTGGGATTGCAAAAGTAGCTTTTTTACGTACTCATGCAAACTTTTTTTTCAAATTTATGAATAGCATTAGCTAACCAATTCATTTGCATCAACTTAATTTTTATCTAACATAACAAACTACTTCTGCTACTACATATAATACTACAAATGTGGTATTGATAGTGGTAACGATTAACTGTTATTTTATCACATGCAATCTGCACTGTTGAGCAGATTGCACAATACAACGTAAGATCATACTATAAAAAAATAGGGGGAATATGATCTTTCGACCTAAGCCGCACGTCAGCAAGTGATTTGCGGCTTACTTTTATCCGTATTTCTCACTTATATCAGCAACCGATCTTTTGATCATCTCGCGCAATACCGTTTCATCAACATCCTTTAGTTTCTTAACGTAGATGCAGGCTTTTGCAGTTTTATGTTTGCCAAATTTTTGCAATAAGGTTTCCCTACCTTCAAAACTCGCCGTAAGGTACAAAGCAAACTCTTTTGATCTTGGCGAGAAGCCGGTTCGGGGCGCATCACCTTCGCGCCCACTGTCATACTTGTAATGGTAGCTACCGAAACCGACAATTGCCGGCCCCCACATCTTTGCGTCAAAGCCTGTTGAATCTTGCATAATCGCAACCAGTTTAAATGCGTCTTCCCGTCTTTCGTCGTCAGTTATCTTATTCAAAAAAGCCTCAACGCTTGCTTCCGTTTCGGTGGTTTTGTTTTTTGCCATGGTCTGTTAAAACAATAAGGGTGTGATTTTGGTCTTTTAATTTCTAAGATACAGATTATACTTGAAGATAATAAAACACATAGCTATCCTTGGCGGGGGGCCAAGCAGCTTATTTATATTTAAACGACTGGTAGAAAGCGGCCATAAAGACATCGCTATTACCGTTTTTGAAAAGAACAAGCAATTAGGTGCGGGGATGCCCTACTCGCACGATGGTGCTAATGATGAACACGTAACCAATGTATCCGGTAATGAAATACCGGAACTGGTAACATCCATTAGCGATTGGATAAAAACTGTTCATAAAGACACGCTGGACAAGTTCCGCATCAATCCTGAAAAATTCAACGACTACAAAGTGCTCCCCCGCCTGCTCTTTGGCCAATACCTTACCGACCAATACAAGTTGTTGCTGCAGAAAGCAAAAGCCGTGGGTATTGAATACGAAATTCGCTATGCTTGTTGCGTAACCGACATTATTGACCATCCCGAGCAGGAAAAGGTAACGGTTGTAATAAATGATGAGGAAAAACTCGCGTTTGATACCGTAGTGATCTGTACCGGACACAAATGGCCGCAGGAAAACGAGGGCAAAGTACCCGGCTTTTTTGATTCGCCTTATCCGCCGCAGAAGCTCGCATTGAAACTGAACCACCCGGTGGCAGTAAAAGGTTCATCGCTTACGGCTATCGATGCCATACGCACCCTCTCGCGCTACAACGGAGAATATGGCAAGGATGAGAACGGCTATGTCAATTACAAGTTTCATAAAGGCAGCGAGAACTTCAGGATAGTGATGCACTCGCGCAATGGGTTGCTACCAGCCGTCAGGTTCCATCTGGAAGATTCTCACCTGGGCAAAGACGCTACGCTTACGCCCGAGCAGATCAAAGCTCACAGAGCAGAAAACGAAGGTTTCCTCTCGCTCGATTATGTTTTTGAGTGGGATTTCAAGCAACCGTTGAAAGAGAAGCGCCCCAAATTTTACGAGCAGATAAAAGATCTGACGATGGAGCAGTTCGTCGACTCAATGATGGCCTTGCGTGAGAGCATAGACCCATTTGAATTGCTGAAGATAGAATACGACGAGGCTGAGGCGTCTATCGAACAACGCAAATCTGTTTACTGGAAAGAGATGTTGGCCATACTTAGCTTCGCGATGAATTATCCGGCTAAGTATTTCTCTGCTGAGGATATGCTGCGCCTGCAAAAAACACTAATGCCGCTGATATCGGTGGTGATAGCCTTTATTCCGCAAAGTTCTGTAGAGGAATTGATGGCGCTTTACAACGCCGGTATTTTAGAGTTAATCGCCGTCGGCGACGACAGCTATGTGGAGCCAGTTAAAGAAGGCGCTATTTACCACTATACTGACGATAGAGGCAATAAGGTACAACAACATTACCAGACTTTTGTAGACAGCACCGGCCAGCGACACATGAATTTTGAAGATTTTCCGTATCCATCCCTCAGGGATAAGCGGGTAGTTACTCCTGCTAAGCTTAAATTCAGAGATAGTAACGAAGGTTTACATGCCATGAACAGGGGCAACGATAAAGCGGAGACCGACGGCAAAGGCAATTACTATCTGCGCGTGCCCGGTATCGCTATAAACGATAGCTTTGAGGCGGTAGATGATTACGGCGCACTTAACGAGCGCATTTATATCATGACGGTTGCTTATATTGGCGGCTTTAATCCCGATTACTCCGGCCTTGACTTTAGCGAGGCTGCATCAGAAATTATTACAAAAGCATTTTTAAAGATGAACCAGCAACAATTTACTAACTATAAATTATTTATGCTGCTGTTAGGTTCTAAAGCACCTGGCCGCCATGTTGAGCAACACGATTTCTATTTCGGAATAGCCACCACGCTGAAAGAATTGATCCCAAAGATAAAAGCATTTTGGCCCGAAGCGGTTAAAAACCTGCATATTGATGCCTATCGCGAAGTAACAAGTGTTAATGGCCACGCTATTAGCATAGCAGAGAAAACTGCTAACCAGCCCGAACAGGAAAATAAACTATTTTTTATAAACCTGGGTGGCTATCAGGCCAATCAAATGGCAGAAACTCACTACACTGTGCTATCTGTTCAGGCCGATCACGCTGCTGCCGTACAGGAAGCCAAACGGACGGTGTTTTTTAAAACCAATACCATCACCACAACAAAAGGCGCCAACGCTCACGTCGACGATAAATATGGCATAGACGTAGACGACATCTACCAGATAGAAGACATCCTCACCCCGAATCAGAAAGACAAATTCATTATCAATATCACCCCTAACGCTAACCTGCCCGAAGATGAGATTCACCTCGGGTATTTTAAACTGGATAAGATAGTTTAACGCTCAATAATACTTTTCAGATCAGCAGGCGAATAGTTGATAGATTTAAGTGTCTTGTTATCATTGGTACGGTAAACTAAAAAGCGTTCCTCTTCCTGCAGCGCGTATGATTCGCTGCCGTCTTTGGCTTTGTAGTGGGCTATGGTAGCGTTAGCCTCTTCTTCTGATTTGCAGGCTTTGCTCATGTTAGAGCGGTGCACCTCATCAAACAATTCTTTGAATTTATCGGCCAAACCAAACTCGAGGATGGCACCGGCAAGCACGTATTGGATATCGGCAAGCGCATCGGCAATTTCAACGAGGTTATTATCGTTTACCGCATCCTGTAGCTCCTTCACCTCTTCGGCCAGCAGGGCAACACGCAGATCAGAGCGTTTTCTGTCGGGGATGGCCGGGCTTTCTAAAATAGGGTGTTTAAACGTACGGTGAAATTCGGCTACCTGGTTTAATGCTTGTGCTTCCTGCATGATTATTTTGTTATGGCTTCAAATGTATAAAATCTGCCGTCAATTAAGTTTCTGTGTGGAAAAATCAGTGCCTTGTGGATATGACAATCAAATAGCATGTTATAACATCTATTTACTTAAATTTACATTATGGAAATAGGCATAGATAGTTTTGCATCAGCATTGTATGGCTCAAACGAGTTGACACCTGTTCTTGCCATGGAGCAATTATTAGAACGTATTGAACTGGCCGACCAAGTTGGTTTGGACGTTTTCGGCATTGGCGAACATCACAAAAAAGAATTTCTGGATTCTGCTCCGGCGGTTATTCTTTCCGCGGCGGCCGCGCGTACAAAAAACATCCGCCTCACCAGCGCCGTAACCGTACTAAGCGCCGCCGACCCCGTACGCGTTTTCCAGAGCTTTGCCACTTTAGACTTGATTTCAAAAGGCCGCGCCGAAATGGTAGTCGGTCGTGGTTCATCCGTAGAGGCCTATCCCCTTTTTGGTTTTAAACTGGATGATTACGACGCGCTGTTTCGCGAAAAACTAAACCTGTTACTTCAGATCCGCGACGAGGAATTTGTTACCTGGAGAGGTAAGTTCCGTGCAGAATTGGCCAACCAACCCGTTTACCCGAGGCCATTGCAGGAGAAGCTACCCATTTGGCTGGGTGTTGGCGGCACGCCTGAATCATTTGCCCGGGCAGGGACTTTGGGTTTACCATTGATGGTAGCCATCATTGGTGGAAATACCTCAAGGTTTCGCCCGTTGGTTGATCTTTACCGCGAGGCAGGTGCCCGCGCAGGTTTCGCACCTGAACAGTTGAAAGTCGGCCTGCATTCACCGGGCTTTGTTTCTGACGATAATCATAAAGCGGTTAAAGAGTATTATCCCGGCTATGCCGAACTATGGACCAAACTTGGCCGCGAACGCGGATGGCCGCCGGTAACTCGTAATCAATTTGATAGTCTTATAGCCCCGCAAGGTGTGCTGGTAGTTGGCGGCCCTGAAAGGGTAGCAGAAAAACTTGCACGCCACAGCGAAGCTTTAGGCGGTGTTGATCGCTTTACCTTCCAAATGGATAATGCAGGCTTAACCCATCAGCAACTGATGCATTCTATTGAGCTGATAGGAACCAAAGTAATACCGTTGCTAAAGGCATAGCCTTGTAAATTGCGGCCAACCTCGTATCTTTCGGCATGCTGCACAAAGAGTTTGAATCGCCTGAGATATTGCGGGATACCATAAAATGCTTTTGGTACACCTGTAACGATTTCGGCGAGCAAAATGCCGGTTTTGAAGTAGTACCCGATGGTCATGCGGAGATTACTTTTCACTTTGGCGGCAACTTAAGTAGCATATTACCTAATGGCAACCTGCATCCCCTGCCCTCGCCTTTTATGGTTGGCTTGCTTAATCAACCCGTTATCTTTCATGTTGAAGGCAAATTGGAAGTTATCGGCATCCGCTGTTACCCATGGACGGTGTTCGACCTGCTCAACCTTCCCGCAGGCAATAGCGGCGTGCAGCAGTTTGAACATCCGCTGGCAAAGCTTCATCCTGTTTTATCAAGATCAATAAAATCCGGTAAACCCGAAGAGGCAATAAACATTCTTAAAGATTATTTCCTGAGCGAAGGCGTAGAACCTGTTGCAGATAATACTTTAACCAAAGCGGGTAATGCGCTTACACAGGCAAAAGGCACTATTCTGGTTAGCCGGGTTGCAGAGGCGGCACATGCAACGGTACGTACCCTCGAACGGAAATTTAAGCAAGCCGCAGGCCATACCGTAAAAGATGTTGCCGGACTGATGCGTTTTGAGCAGGTACGTAACCGCCTTTGGGCCGATCCTAAAGTTAACCTTGCAGGCCTGTCTCATGAATTGGGCTACACTGATCAGGCGCACCTCAGCAGGGAATTTAAACGCTACAGTGGCACTACGCCTGCTGCTTTTATACGAAAAGCCAAAGAACGACAACAAACTTTTAACAGCGAGATTGTCGCATTTTTACAATCCTAAGCTTTAGTAAACCTTCACTTTTGTGTATCAATCGTTATCAATATGAAAAATACACAAGACAATACATTATATGATGTCATCATTTCAGGCGGTGGCCCCGTTGGGCTTTTCCTTGCATGCGAGTTGGCATTAGCCAAATGCACCGTACTGATTCTTGAGAAAGTCGAAGACCCGCACTCGCCGCTTAAGCAATTGCCCTTCGGTTTGCGCGGATTAAACTCACCATCAATTGAAGCGCTTTACCGCCGTGGTCTACTGCAGGAAATGGAACTGCACAAACGTTTTAAAACACCCCATATCAGCACTAACCCTAAACCCGGCGAGAAAGCACCGGGCGCTGGCCATTTTGCGAGAATTCCTTTTGACAGGGCAAAATTTGATACGACTCAATGGAAATACAGACTGCCAAGTTCATTGGACACCAGCATTTTTACTTCGATGGAAGAGATCGAAGAGGTGTTGTCCCGTCGTGCAGAGAACTTGGGCGTTACCGTCAAATATGGCATTGGCCTTACCGGCTTTGAGCAAACCGAAGAGGGTGTTGCAGCGCAGGCAGGTAATCAAACTTTCCATGGTAAATGGCTGGTGGGTTGCGACGGCAGCCGTAGCATTGTGCGTAAAGCCGGCGGCTTTGAATTTGCCGGTACAGAACCCGAGTTTACCGGCTACACCGCAAAAGTTGCCATCGCCGACCCGGAAAAGTTACACACCGGCGGGATTACCACCGAAAGAGGTATGTACCTGTTATCGCAGGTAGATTATCTGATCATGCAGGACTTTGACGGCGGTGCTTTCCATAACAGCGGCCAGCCGATAACATTAGAGCATGTGCAGGCAACACTCAGGAAAATATCAGGCACCGATGTGACCATCACCGCCCTGCACACCTCAACCACCTGGACAGACCGCGCCCGCCAGGCAACGGCCTATCGTAACGGGCATGTACTATTGGCAGGTGATGCCGCACATATCCACGCGCCACTTGGTGGCCAAGGCCTTAATCTCGGCTTAGGTGATGCCATGAACCTGGGCTGGAAACTGGCAGCCACCATACATGGCACTGCCTCAGAAGGTTTGCTGGACACTTACTTTACAGAGCGATATCCTATTGGCGTGAAAGTGTTAGACTGGTCGCGCGCGCAGGTGGTCATCATGAAACCCAACCCGCATTCGCGAGCGTTGAACGCCATCATTCGCGATCTGATAGACACACCTGATGGGGCCACCTACTTTGCGGGCCGGGTAATGGGTGTAAATATGCATTATGATCTTGCCGGCAAGCATCCAATGGTTGGGTATAGTGTGCCAAACTTTGAATTTGAGGATGTAAATACAATTAATGATGAAATGAAAGATGGGTATCCCATCTTGCTATCCTTTGAGAATAGCGTTACCCTTGGATCTTTTGCTGATGAACATCAACTGAAATATATTTCAGGAGCAGCCAAAGAAAACTTCGGCCTAAATGCCTTGCTTATCCGCCCGGATGGTTTTATTGCCTGGGCAACTGAACGCGAAGCTGATATGGAAGAACTTCAACAGGCACTTGACCATTTGTTTATTAAATAAATTAATAACGCGCAGCGGGAGAATTATCTGTCCCGCTGCTCATTTGTTATAACAAGCCGCCTGCCACGGTGATCCTTTCGCCGGTTACCCATGCAGCATCATCAGAGGCAAGGAAAACGGCAACTTTGGCAATATCATCCGGCTGACCAGTGCGGCCAAGGGGAGTGTTAGCAACCATTTGTTTTTCCAGATCACCCACCTATGATGCCAGCAGTGTGATTACCTTCAGTATCGGTAACACCCGGCGCGATAGTGTTTACTCGTATGTTTTGAGGACCTAATTCTTTGGCCAACGTTTGGGTCATATTGTCTATAGCTGCCTTTGCTGCGCAGTAAACAACTATCCCCGGCATAGGGTTGCGGCTTACGGTAGAACTGATATTGATGATGTTGCCACCTTCGTTTCCAAACAGTTCGATAGCATTTTGAGTAGCCAACAAGTTACCTAATACGTGCGTATTAAACTGGCGATGATAACTTTCTTCGGTAACGGCCTCTAACGGTTCAAAGGTAAATACACCGGCATTGTTTACCAATATATCCAGTTTTCCGAATGTATTTTTCGTTTCGGCGAAAAGTCTCTTAATGTCTGCGCTTTTTGTAATGTCTGCATGAACAGCAATCGCAGTGCCGCCATTCAGTTCTATATCTGCCACTACTTTATCAGCACCTTGCTTGT
>JAESTD010000053.1 GCA_016763755.1 Mucilaginibacter sp. | reverse complement strand
GACTTTTTCATGATTTTATTTTTTAAGTTTTTTAATATTTCTTTCGATTTGTTGAACAAAGAAACACAGCATTTTCGAGGTGAAAAAACGCGATAGACCAGTGAAGTGATTTTGTAGACGGCAGCTGTTTTTTGCTCTACAGCAATGTTTTTTGATGTTAATTAATGATCTGCAAAGTCTGCTATCGACAAAAAGTAATGTCCCGTCTATTAATCTCTGCGTTTCATCGATAGTGGTTGCCTAAAAGCGTTCAAAATCGCTTCTTTGATACACGGAAACCCTTTAAATATGAGATTGAGGGCCCTTAGTTGATTAATGCGCCTCGGGTGAGATAGGGGCGCATTTTTTATATATTCGTATTAACCAATTATAAATACCCCGCTTGCTAATGTTATCACGCTCTTATACAAAACTATTTGTATCGCCCCAGTTTTGGGTGATGGTGTTTTTGCTGGCATTTGTTTGTATGCCACTCATCTATCCGGTCAAGTTTCCGGTACAGTTTTGGATTAAGCAGGCTTTCGATTTTGCTATCTGGGGTGGAGTATTCTTTTTTAGCGGCTATATACTGGCACCTAAGGTTATTTTTAGGGGGCAGATATTATTTTCTATAATCATCGTGATAGCGATCATGGTAGGTGTTGTTTGGGTTGATACCAGGCTTGATGATGCTTTACATCTTAAAGAGGCTATGGATAAGACTTTTGGCAACAAGCAACACGAGATGCCTCATTTAGGCAGTTTTATTGCGTTGATCGTTACATTGCTTTTAATTGGTATAGGTACAATCTCCGCCGTAGTACAACGCTTCCAGGCTGATAGATTGAAGGAGCAGGTGATGGAGCAGGAAAAGATCGTATCAGAATTATCTTTTCTTAAAACACAGATAAACCCTCATTTCTTTTTTAATGTTTTAAATACCATTTATGCGCTTATTGGCAGTAATGCCACAGCTGCACAAGAATCTGTTTACACCCTTTCGCGCATGATGCGGTACGTGCTTTATGATACCAAACATGATCGCACCACGCTGGAAAAAGAAATTGCCTTTATTGATGATTACATCCAGCTGATGAGGCTGCGTTTGCCTGATGCGGTGCAGGTTATTTTTGAGAAACCCGCTACGCCAGCAAGCGTGGAGTTATCGCCTATGCTGTTTTTACCATATATCGAAAATGCGTTTAAACATGGCATAAGTTCATTGCATCCCAGTTATATTTATATTGAGATAGCGCAATCTAATAACAACGAATTATTCTTCGAGATCCGCAATTCGCTGTTTAAAGAACAGCCCGAAAACAAAGAAGAAAGTAACGGCATTGGACTAAAGAACACGCAGCGCAGGCTTGATCTGCTTTATCCCGATAAACATACCTTGCTGGTGGAAAAGGACGAGGACGCACACGAATTTGTTGTAAAACTTAAACTCCAATTGCAATGATCATTAAATGTATAGCAGTAGATGATGAACCCTTAGCGCTTGACCTGGTAGCATCTTACATTGAGCAAACACCTTTCTTGCAATTGGTTGATAAATGCCAGAGCGCCATTAAAGCCCTGCGCAGCATGCAGGATAACCCGGATGTGCAATTGCTTTTTTTGGATATCCGAATGGCCGATCTAAGCGGAATGGAACTTGCCAAGATTATTGATCAAGGCACCAGCCGCCGCGATCGCAGGATAATTTTTACCACCGCGTATGACCAATATGCACTTGAAGGTTACAAGGTAGGCGCACTGGATTACCTGATGAAACCTTTCAACTTTGCCGATTTCTCTCGTGCGGCTGCCAAAGCGTTTGAATATTTTTCAATGTTTGAAGAAACGAAGCAAGCTGCCGCACCCGCAACGGCAGCGCAGCCTGTTGGTAAGAATTATATCTATCTAAAAGTGGAGTATCAATTGGTTAAAGTAGATACCAGTCACATCTTGTACATTGAAGGCCTTAAGGATTATGTAAAAGTTTTTCTGGATAACGAAACAAAACCCATTTTAACACTCACCAGCCTCAAAAACCTTGAAGAAAAATTGCCTTCAGGCAAGTTCCGCAGGTTACATCGCTCGTATATCGTATCGCTCGATAAAGTAAAAGCCGTAACCAAAAATTCACTTCAGGTAGCTGATATCACGGTTCATATCACCGATCAGTACAAAGATGCCTTCGCTGGATTTCTAAGCAGCTGGACCTAATTCATGCTCCTGAACTCAATCGGTGTTTTGCCCGTTTTCTGCTTAAATAACTTGCTGAAGTATTGCGGGTACTCAAAGCCAAGTAAATAAGCTATTTCGCCTACAGACTTATCGCTACCTAACAATATATTCTTAGCCGCCTCTATTAAATGAAAATGAATATGATCCTGTGCATTTTTGCCTGTTTCTTTTTTTAGCAGATCACCTAAATAGGCGGGAGAAAGGTTCACCTGATCGGCAAGGTATTTAACGGTAGGTAATCCCAGTTGGCTAAGATCATTGTTCTGAAAATAATTGTTCAGGATATACTCAACCTGACTTACTACAGATTTATTTGATGTTTTACGGGTGATAAACTGACGGCCATAAAACCTTGTACAATAATTTAAAAGTAATTCTAAGGACGATACAATGATAGACTGGCTGTAAGTGTCGATGTTTTCCTGCAATTCGCTATCGATCTTCAAGACACAATCGGTTAACACTTGCTTCTCTTTTTCTGAAAGATGGAGCGATTCGGAAACCTCATAGGAGAAAAAGCTATACTCATGCAGTTTATTACCTAATGATGTCCCTCTTATCAGATCAGGATGAAAGAAAACGCACCAACCGGCCATAGCAGTGACGCCTGCAGGCCTTTCCTCGTTCTCCATCTCTATCACCTGGTTTGGAGCTATGCAAACAAGACTGCCATTCTGGAAATCAATCATTTTACGACCATACTTAATGTTTTGCTTATGGTAATCTTTGCACAAAATATAATACAGGTCACCGGAGATCTTGGTGCCGTCGGGGATGTGCTTTTTTACCTTACCAAAATCAATTACCGCAATCAGCGGATGTTTTATGGTGCCTTCCAGTCCAAACATTTTGAACAAGTCGGTGATGCCTTGTAGTTGCAAAAAATCGCTCATGATGCGTTGGCTTAAAGCCTGCCGAAACATTGATTTTAATGTTTCGGTAGGCTGGTATAAAATTACAATCCAAATTGGCTTTTTATAGCTTCGGTGAATGTTTTATCATCCAGTTGTTTGCGGTTGTTCACTGTTTCACGGGCATCATCGCCGGCTGTGTACCTTAATTGGTCGGTGCCATCGGTAACGGCTTCGTAGACCACATCGGCTACTACTCTCGCCGGAGATGCATGTTCAAAAAAAGCCGGGATGCCTTCTTGTAGCCTTTGAAATATATGATCGTACTCCGGCATGCTCTCGTCGGCACTTACATCAATAGAGCGACCGGTAAAATCTGTTTGGATAGCGCCGGGTTCAACGATCTTCATTTTACCGCCAAATTGTTCAACCTCAAAGTTCATGGCCTCAGAGATCCCCTCAACAGCAAATTTTGTACCATGGTACAATGCGCCCAGTGGGAAAGTTACCTTACCGCCAACAGATGATATATTCACGATAACGCCATTTTTGTTGGTACGGAAATGTGGTAACACAGCACGTGTCACATCCAGCAAGCCTATCACATTGGTATTAAACTGGCGGACAATGCTGTCCCTACTAAATGCCTCAACCGGGCCAAATGCGCCGTAACCCGCATTATTTAATAACGCATCTATCTTACCGAATTTTTGGATACCCGAATGAACTGCCTGTTGTATCGATTCAAGGTCTAAAACATCTAATCGGGTAACCAATACGTTATCTATAGTGTTTAATTCAGTCTCGTTCTCGGGGCTGCGCATGGTAGCTATCACATTCCATCCTTTTGATTGAAATAATATGGCGGTAGCTTTGCCAATGCCGCTGCTTGCACCTGTAATTAAAATTGTCTGTTTCATTTTGTCTGAAGATTTTATTTGATAAATCAAAGGTGGGCACAATAGCAAAGCGACTGTTAATACTAATTATGGCAAGTTGTATGCTTTTTACAGATGCGTGCTTTTTATTCGTTTTTTTAAGGGTCGTTACTTTTCAACAGCCATTGTGCCATCCTTCGCGTTTAGGTAGTTTCGGGCTGTACTATGAAAGTGATCATTGCCGAAAAGCCATCTGTGGCGCGTGATATAGCTAAGGTGTTTGGCCCAACCACCAAACGCGAGGGATATATTGAGGGGAAGGGCTATACATTTACCTGGGCCTTTGGGCATTTGCTGCAACTGGCACCACCACAGGAGTACGGCTTTTATGGCTGGAATGTGCAGAACCTGCCCATGCTGCCATCAAAGTTTAAGCTATCTGTCCGCAAAACAAAAACTAAAGATGGCGTGGTAGATGATCCTGCAGCGCGCAAACAACTGGATGTTATCCGAACGCTGTTTGACGAGGCCACCGAGATCATTGTGGCAACGGATGCCGGGCGCGAGGGTGAACTCATCTTCCGGTACATTTATTATCATTTAAAATGTAGGAAGCCGTTTAAAAGGCTATGGATCTCGTCGCAAACGGATGCTGCCATCAAAGATGGTTTCCGCAACCTGAAACCCGGTACAGATTACGATACGCTGTTCTATTCGGCGCATTGCCGCTCACAGTCAGACTGGCTGGTGGGTATGAACGCCACACAGGCCTTGAGTCTTGCATCGGGTAACAGGGCGGTACTGTCACTGGGCAGGGTGCAAACGCCTACTTTGGCCATGATATGCGCGCGATACCTGGAGAACAAGAACTTCGTACCTGAGATCTATTATCAGGTAGCCATTCAGCCCGATAAAGACGGCATCACCTTCCGTGCCATTTGCGACCGCAGGTTTAAAACAAAAGAAGAAGCAGAGGTGGTTTTAAACAAGGTTGAGGATGTGGCATCAGGTTTCCCTGATGGTGGCTTAATACTAAGCGTTGAAGCCAAACCCCGCAAAGAACCACCGCCGTTGCTGCATGACCTGAGCAGCCTGCAACAGGAAGCCAATAAGAAAAAGGGCTTCACTGCCGACCAAACGTTGACCATACTGCAAAACCTTTATGAGAGTAAACTGGTAACCTATCCGCGTACCGGCAGCCGTTATATTGGTGATGATGTGTTTGCTACCGTACCAGATCTGATAAGTACATTTGAAGAGCATAAGGATTTTGGCAAACAAGCGCAATTGCTAAAGGGCGCCAAACTGAGCAAGAAAAGCGTTAACGCCAAAAAGGTGACCGATCACCATGCGATATTACCTACCGGCGAAAAGCCCAACTATCTAACGCCAGATCAGCAGGCCATCTATGATAT
>JAESTD010000052.1 GCA_016763755.1 Mucilaginibacter sp. | reverse complement strand
CTTTAGAAGATTGTATTTTCAAAGTCTCCCCTTTCGGGGGAGATTTAGAGGGGGCTAAACCCTAAATACTTATTTAATTGAAATAATAAAATGAATCACAATCGCTTAAAAACGACCTGTTATGTAAAAATCAAACCAAATGCAGTGTATTTAATATAGATGCCTGAATCAACAACAACAATAACAAAGCCTTTGAGAGATGCTTTGTGTAGTGACGGATACAAATGTTTTAGCGTAGATGCTCATGTTGTTTTTCTTATCTGACAGGACAAAAGTAAACAGCGAAAATGAAAAATCAAAAAATATCTACAAAAACTATAGACTTTATATATTATTTGTATATTTGCTGTCGAAACGTTCTTTAAAACTTATCCAGAAAGACCGAGGGAATGGCCCTACGACGTCTTAGCAACCTGTACCATTTATGGTAAAAGGTGCTAAATCCTACTCCGCTTTACGTGGAGAAAGATAAGCAATTGCAGCGCCCTGCTGCCACGCCCCGGCATACTGGTAAGTTTAATAAACACATAAAATTTATTTAACACCATGAAAATTTACCTTGATAACGCCGCCACTACTCCATTAGATAAAAAAGTATTTGAAGCCATGACGCCGTACTACCTGCAGCATTTTGGCAACGCATCATCACATCATACTTTTGGCCGCGAGGTAAAAGCTACCTTAGACGCATGCCGCCAAACCATTGCGAATTTATTAAATGCCAGGGCCGATGAGATCATATTTACATCAGGTGGTACTGAGGCTGACAATACGGCCATACAATCTGCCATTTATGGCGCGGGGGTTGGGCATATGATCACTACCAAATTTGAACATCATGCGGTATTGCACATTTTGGAGCAATTTGAGAAAAAAGGTAAAATAAAGATCAGCTATATCAACCACGATAGACAGGGAACGCTTGATCTTGCTCATTTAGAAAGCCTGTTGCAACAACACCCTAATACATTTGTGTCTGTAATGCATGCTAATAATGAAATAGGCAACCTTAACGACATTGAAGCCATTGGCGAACTGTGCGAAAAATACAACGCCTTGTTTCATACTGATACGGTACAAACCATGGGGCATTACATCCATGATCTGCAAAAGCTTAAAGTGCATTACCTGGCAGCATCGGCACATAAATTTCACGGGCCAAAAGGTGTAGGCTTTTTATACTGCCGCAAAGGCACTCCCCTAACCCAACTGCTACATGGCGGCGGTCAGGAAGCGAAATTGCGTGCAGGCACCGAGAATATTGCCGGTATTGTCGGCCTTACTAAAGCACTGGAACTTGCTTATGCTGGCCTGCACGAGCACCAAACCTATATCCAAAACCTGAAAAACCAACTGATAGATGGGTTATTAAATAATCTGAGCGATGTTACTTTCAACGGCAGATCATTTGAGGCTGATAAAAGCCTGTACACGGTACTAAGCGTCTGTTTGCCCGACACGGGGGATGATCTACTGCGATGTTTGGACGAACAAGGCATAGCGGTATCTGGTGGCAGCGCCTGCTCCACCGGGGCAGCCTCACACGTATTACAGGCGTTAAAATTGCGTCCCGGTCGCAATACGGTACGCTTCTCCTTCAGCCGTTTTAACACCGTTGAGGAAATTGCCCGGGTGGTTAATATATTATCTGCTCTGTTGCAGCCTATTGCTGCGTAAAAGATCGGGGATGCGCGATCCCCTAAATTGGTTTGGCCGCTCTTAGATCCGTCCCATGAATGGGACGGCAATGATTAAAAAGCATAGACAATATATAATCATTGCCGTTGGCTTCGGCCAACGGATCAGCAGCACCCATAACTTTTCCCTATTCATTATCGAAAAATTCGATTGGTATTGTGTTTGTTAATCTCCTAACTTCACTTTTGTTAATCTACGGAAACTAACCAATCTAATTTAACATGGAAAACAATTCGAACGACATCAGCAAATGCCCGTTTCATAACGGAACCCTTCACCATACTACTGCCGGCGGCGGTACACGCAACCGCGATTGGTGGCCAAATCAGCTAAAACTGAATATTTTGCGCCAAAACTCGCAGCTTACTAACCCGCTTGGCGAGGACTTTAACTATTCCGAAGAGTTTAAAAGCCTCGATCTGGAAGCCGTAAAGCAAGACCTGCATGCCTTGATGACCGATTCGCAGGATTGGTGGCCGGCGGATTTTGGCCACTACGGTGGTTTGTTTATCCGTATGGCTTGGCACAGTGCCGGTACTTACCGCGTAACAGATGGCCGCGGTGGTGCGGGTGCAGGTATGCAGCGTTTCGCCCCGCTCAATAGCTGGCCCGATAACGTGAGTTTGGATAAAGCGCGCCGTTTGCTTTGGCCTATTAAACAAAAATATGGCCGCAAACTATCATGGGCCGATCTGATGATATTGACCGGTAATGTAGCCCTCGAATCGATGGGTTTTAAAACATTTGGCTTTGCGGGTGGCCGCGCGGATGTTTGGGAAGCAGATGAATCTGTTTACTGGGGCGCTGAAACTACCTGGCTGGGTAACGATAAACGCTACGCAGACGGTAAACCGGGTGAGGCTGGTCACGGTGTTTTAGTATCTGATGAGGATGCCGATGGCGATATCCACAGCCGCAAACTGGAAGAACCGCTTGGTGCCGCGCACATGGGTCTGATATATGTTAACCCTGAAGGCCCGGATGGTAACCCCGACCCTATTATGGCGGCCCGCGATATCCGCGAAACTTTTGGCCGTATGGCGATGAATGATGAAGAAACTGTTGCATTGATAGCCGGTGGGCACACATTCGGTAAAACACACGGAGCCGCATCATCAGATAACGTTGGTAAAGAGCCTGAAGCTGCCGACCTGGCTGAACAGGGATTTGGCTGGAGCAACAAATATGCATCAGGTAAAGGTGCCGATACCATTACCAGTGGTTTAGAAGTAACCTGGACCACCACCCCTACGCAATGGAGCAATAACTTTTTTGAAAACCTTTTTGGTTTTGAATGGGAACTTACCAAAAGCCCGGGTGGCGCAAATCAATGGATAGCGAAAACCGACCAGGAGATCATCCCCGATGCTTATGACCCAAACAAAAAGCACCGCCCAACCATGCTTACTACCGATCTTTCGTTAAGGTTCGATCCGGCGTACGAGAAGATCTCAAGAAATTTCCTTAACAATCCTGATGCTTTTGCAGTTGCTTTTTCCCGCGCATGGTTTAAATTAACCCATCGCGATATGGGCCCGCGTGCCTTGTATTTAGGTGCCGATGTACCACAGGAAGAACTGCTTTGGCAGGATATTATTCCAACTGTTGATCATGCTTTGATTGATGACAGCGATGTGGATGCATTGAAAGCTAAAATTCTCGCATCAGGCTTAAGCGTGTCTGAATTAGTAGGTACCGCCTGGGCTTCGGCTTCAACCTTCCGCGGTTCTGATAAACGTGGTGGTGCAAACGGTGCACGTATCCGTTTAGCGCCTCAGCGCTACTGGCAGGCAAACAATCCTACCCAATTACAAAAAGTATTGAGCGTATTGGAAAGCGTCCAAAATGATTTTAACGGCGCACAAAGCGGTGGCAAGAAAGTATCACTGGCCGACCTGATCATTATCGCGGGTAATGCCGGTATCGAAAAAGCAGCTGCAGATGCAGGCACATCTGTGAAAGTTCCGTTCACTGCAGGCCGTGCGGATGCCACACAGGAACAAACAGATGTGGAATCATTCGGTTACCTGGAGCCACAGGCTGATGGTTTCCGCAACTACCGCAAAGGCAGGTTAAGAGCATCAACAGAGGAATTACTGATCGATAAAGCACAGTTGCTAACCCTCACCGCACCGGAGCTTACGGTTCTGATGGGTGGTTTAAAATCAATCAACATTAACCAAGATGGCTCAAACAATGGTGTGTTCACCAGCCGCCCGGGGCAACTAACTAATGATTGGTTTATAAACCTGCTGGATATGGGTACTGAATGGAAAGCGGCATCGCAAGACCGTGAAACTTACAACGGTACCGACCGCGCAACAGGCCAAACCAAATGGACAGGTACCCGCGCCGATCTTGTTTTCGGTTCAAACTCCGAGTTACGTGCCGTGGCAGAAGTTTATGCTGGAGCCGATGCCCAACAAAAATTTGTTACAGATTTTGTTGCTGTATGGACGAAGATCACTAACCTGGATAGGTTTGATATAAAAAAATAAGTTCCCCCTTCACTAAATCCAAAGGCCAAAACATCTAATGTTTTGGCCTTTATTATAAATTGGCACGTCTTATCAATTTAGCGGCAAAGTAAACCAAAAAGTAGTTCCGTTGCCCTCATCGCTCTCTACCCCAATTTCGCCGCCATGTTTGTGGATGATCTCAGCACAGATATACAAGCCCAATCCCAGGCCCGAGAAAGTATTACCGTTGCTGTTTTCTGCCTGGTAGTATCTTTCAAATAACCGGGGCAGCTTATTTTTTGCAATGCCCGGGCCAAAATCGGTTACAGTGATCCTGGCATTGTCTTCAACTTTTTGCACCTCAATGATGATCTCTTTTGATTCGGGCGCGTATTTCACGGCGTTGTTTACCAGGTTTACCACAACCTGATCTAACAACTGCTCATCGGCATTAATTTTCAGGTCTATTTCACCCTTTAAGATCACATTATGGCTGCCTGTGGTACGCACATGCTGGCAACAATCATCAATCAATTGCGACAAAGCAAATTCCGTTTTATTGATAGGGAAACGCCCCTGACTAATCCTGTTACTATTAAGCAGGCTGTTTATCAGGTCGCTTAACTTATCCAAACTTTTGTTAGCCTGAAAAAGCAGGCGGGCAAGCATCTCAGGCTTTATTGTGGTTTGTATCTTATCCAAAAGTTGTAACGATGCCTTTAAAGCAGTTACCGGCGTTTTCAATTCATGACTTGCTACACTTATAAAATCTTCCTTTTGCTGCAATATCAAACGCCTGTTGGTAACGTCGGTAAAAGTGGCCACACCGCCGGTCGCTTTACCATCTGCATCGGCTGTAGGCGCTGCGTTTATCGATATAAATATTTTTTTTCCTGATTCTAAAAGCACAGCAATCTCCTGGTCATAAACTGCCAAACCCGTGCGCAGCACTACATTCATCGGGTGGTCATCCGTAGGCAGAGGAGAACCATCTACCCGCAAATTTTGCCACTTCGCATCGTTGTATTTTCTGTCCTGAAACTGCGCTTCGGTGATACCCATAATATTTTGGGCCATGTGGTTTACATAGGTGGGCACGCAATTGCTATCAACGATCACCAAACCTTCGGCCATGGTATCTAAAATACTTTGCAGGCGTTGCTCGTTTGCTTCCAGTCGCTTGCGGGCCAAAACCTGTTCGGTAACTTCAATCGCTACATCCATCACCCCTATTATCTTACCGTTATCCATCAATGGCCGGTAAGTGAAGTTAAAATAACGCGTACTGGTTTCCCCATTACGTGTTATTGGCACGGGGGCCTCACTGCCGTCAAATGATTTTCCGGTACGATACACTTCAAACAACATATCCACCGCCTTTGCATTCTCGGTCTCAGGCATGCCTAAAAGTAAAGGCTTGCCAATAATTGAAGCATCACGGCCTAACAATTCCAGCATTGCATAGTTAGCAATATCTATCACCAGATCCTCGCCCCTGAAAACCAAAATAGGAACCGGTGCCTGCTCAACCAAACGCTTAAAATCGGTTTCAGATTCCTGCAAACGGAGATTGAGGCGGTTGATGTTCTCATTAGATAAAGTAAGATCGCGGTTAACGATGGACAGGTTATCGTTGGCTTCCTGGATATTGTTATTTGAGGCCGATAGCTCTTCTATCAATTGCTCTTCCCGAAGCTGCCTCTCCTGTACCTGCTCCCAGGCAACCACCCTGCTGGTAACATCTGTAGCTGTATGTAAAATAGCATAGGTCTTACCCTCATCATCCACTAATGGTCGGTATTCAAAATCAAAATATGAGGTTCTGAGTTCGTTGCCTATTTCTAAGGTGGCTGCCATATCAACAGCGTTGTAAGGCTGTCCGCTTTGCCAAACCTGTTTAAGTATATCTATAAACGGCTGGCCAATGGTTTCGGGCAGGGCCTCTTCAAAGGTTTTGCCAATAATGCTGTCATCTTTCCCCCAAATAGTAAGCATGGCCTCATTTACAAAGCTTATCCGCAGATCGGCAGTATCGTAAATGGCTGTAGCATCTTTAGAGCGGCTCAATATTTGGATAAGTTGGTGGTCTGACAGCATAATTGATTTGCAAAACATAATGCTAACAATTCTTGTGCCTTTTAATAACTATTATAGCTCAACCTTTAATTATATACAGCGCTTAGCTGCGGGGTTTGGGCAAAAAACCTAACTTAGCTTTACCTATGTTAACGTATACGCTCCTGCTGGTTGTTTTAGGCTTTATGATACTGCTTTATGTAGTTGCCGAACGTGTCAAAATATCCCCGCCGATATTTTTGATCATTGGTGGTATAGGCCTGGGTTTTATTCCCGATCGAGATTTCCTGACGACCTGAAGAAGCAATCGCATAATATCTGGAGCATCCTGGTATTTATACTTAACGGATTTATTTTTGTGCTGATAGGGTTAACATTGCCATCAGTAATAAGATCGGGAAGTGTAAACGCTTTGCTTTTACAAACCGGATACGCTTTTATTATTACTTTAGCCATGTTGCTGATACGAATGTTCATTGTGTTCTTCAAAAGGCGTTCGATAGCTGTAGAAAGATACAAGGCTACCCTTAAACCGGGTAAAAAGCGCCGGTACGAAATGTTATTGAGCGCTGAAGAATGCCTCATTATTTGTCTCTCGGGCATGAGGGGTATCGTATCGTTGGCTATCGCAATAGCTTTACCAGCCACAATTGCAGGCGGCGCTGCTTTCCCTTATCGTAACGAGATCATTTTTATCAGCACGGTTGTAGTTATCATCACAATTGTTGGGCAAGGTGCCTTGCTTCCACCCCTCATCAAACGGATGAAACGCCGGCAATCAGTAGCCAGTCATTCCGTTTAACGTCATTTTTACTCCTTCTTTTTATTTTCTTTTCTGCTGATTTTTCGGCCTTAGCTTTCTCATAAACCTGTTTTTTATTCCGCTTTAAAAAAAAGCAGAAATTTTCTTTTCAAAAATACTATGCATGCATAGTATTTTTCCTAATTTGGCGTTATTAAATAAAACCGGACTAATGGATCAGTTACTAACGGAGCTATCGCAAAGGCTTGACAAGGTAAAACTTGGCGGTGGCCCTAAAAAAATAGAATCGCACAAAGCCAAAGGTAAAATGACTGCCCGCGAGCGTATTAACTATCTTATTGATAAAGGTAGCGAACTGCTTGAGGTAGGCGCATTTGCCGGCGATGGCATGTATACCGAAGAGGGCGGTTGCCCTGGTGGCGGCGTGGTTACCGTTATGGGTTACGTTAAGGGCCGGATGTGTATCATCGTATCAAATGATGCTACCGTTAAGGCTGGTGCATGGTTCCCTATTACGGCTAAAAAAATTCTGCGTGCGCAGGAAATTGCCATGGAGAACCGTTTACCCATCATTTACCTGGTAGATAGCGCTGGTGTTTTTTTACCAATGCAGGATGAGGTTTTCCCCGATAAGGAGCACTTCGGTCGCATTTTCAGGAACAATGCGCGCATGTCGTCAATGGGCATAGTGCAGGTATCGGCCATTATGGGAAGCTGTGTGGCGGGCGGTGCGTATTTGCCAATCATGTCTGATTATGCGTTTATTGTTGAAGGCACCGGCTCGGTTTTCCTTGCGGGATCATACCTGGTAAAATCGGCCATTGGCGAAACCGTGGATAATGAAACCCTTGGCGGCGCAAGCACACATTCTGAAATTTCGGGCGTTACCGATAACAAATATCCTAACGATGCTGCTTGTTTAGATGCGATTAAGAAAGTATTTGACAAGATGGGACATAATGATAAAGCCGGTTTTGACCGCGTTGACCCCATCCTGCCCAAAAAGAAACCTATAGAAATAAACACCATTTTACCTGCCGACCGTACCAAGCCGTACGACATGCTGGAGATCATAGAGCGATTGGTTGATCACTCGGAATTTGAGCAATATAAAGAGCTTTACGGGCAAACCATTATTTGTGGCCTTGGCCGTGTAAACGGTTGGGCTGTGGGCATCATTGCCAACCAACGCAAGATGGTAAAATCTAAAAAAGGCGAAATGCAGATGGGCGGTGTGATCTATTCCGACTCGGCAGATAAGGCAGCCCGTTTTATCATGAACTGCAATCAGCAAAAAATACCATTGGTTTTCTTGCAGGATGTAAGCGGCTTTATGGTAGGCAGCCGGTCTGAGCATGGCGGCATTATAAAAGATGGTGCCAAAATGGTATCGGCCATGGCTAATTCTGTGGTGCCTAAGTTCACCTTTATCGTGGGCAACTCCTACGGTGCGGGCAATTATGCCATGTGTGGCAAGGCTTATGATCCTAAACTGATCTATAGTTGGGTTACCGGGCAAATGGCGGTTATGAGCGGTGCCTCGGCTGCCAAAACACTATTGCAGATACAGGAAGCCGCACTTAAAAGCAAGGGTGTTGAGATAGACCCTGAAAAGGAAAAGGAGCTCTTGAATGAGATCACTCAGAAATATAATAATGAGCTGAGTCCGTACTACGCTGCCGCCCGTTTGTGGACGGATGGTGTTATCGATCCGCAAGAAACCCGCAAAATTATATCAATGGGTATTGAGGCGGCCAACCATTCACCCATTACAGAGCGCTACAATGTTGGCGTTATACAAACCTGATTTTTACTGACCAATTATAAAATAAATCATGAACGTACAAGACACTACAGCCAACGAACAATTGGCGATGATAAAACAAAGCGCACGAGAATTTGCTGAGCAATACATTCGCCCGCATATTATGGATTGGGATGAGCGCCAGTACTTCCCCGCCGAATTATTCCACCAGTCAGGCGAATACGGCTTTATGGGTGTGCTGGTACCCGAACAATATGGCGGCAGTGGTTTAGATTATCAAACCTACGTTACCGTTATTGACGAAATCTCGCAGGTATGCGGATCAATCGGCCTTTCTGTAGCGGCCCACAACTCTCTTTGCACCAACCACATCTTGATGTTTGGTAACGAAGATCAGAAAAACAAGTACCTGCCAAAACTGGCTACCGGTCAATGGATAGGCGCCTGGGGCTTGACCGAAACCGGCACCGGTTCTGATGCCGGCGGGATGAGCACCACCGCTGTAAAAGATGGCGACCATTGGATCCTAAATGGTTCTAAAAACTTTATTACCCATGCTATCAGCGGCGATGTGGCAGTTGTCATCGTCCGTACCGGTGAAAAAGGCGACTCGCATGGCATGACCGCCTTTGTGGTTGAGAAGGGTACACCGGGCTTTACAGCAGGAAAAAAAGAAAATAAAATGGGTATGCGTGCTTCAGAAACAGCCTGCCTTTTCTTTGATAATTGCCGTGTGCCTGCTGCCAATGTTTTAGGCGAGGTTGGTAATGGCTTTATTCAATCGTTGAAAGTGCTGGATGGCGGCCGTATTTCAATTGCGGCTTTATCATTAGGCATAGCACGTGGAGCTTACAAAGCTGCCATTGCTTACTCAAAAGAGCGCGAACAGTTCGGTAAACCTATCTCACAATTCCAGGCTATTGCTTTTAAACTGGCTGATATGGCAACCAAAATTGAGGCAGCAGAATTATTGATCCGCAAAGCTGGTCAATTGAAAGATAACGGCGAGAAATGCACCAAGATAGCCGCAATGGCTAAGTACTATGCGTCAGAAATTTCCGTAGAGGTAGCTAATGAAGGCGTGCAGATCCACGGCGGCTATGGTTATACTAAAGATTACCCTGCAGAGAAATTCTACCGTGACGCCAAGTTGTGTACTATTGGCGAAGGAACATCGGAGATACAGAAAGTGGTTATTTCAAGGTTGCTGCTCGAGGAATAACAGTTGTTAAAATTTAAGGCTGACGCACGCGTGTCGCGTGTGCCAGCTTTCCAAACTATCACCCAACAAAAAACCCTCGCCATTTTACCGGCAAGGGTTTGGGTTTATAAACGGTTAACTATTACTGGCAACCTAATGGCAGGTTATACCTGCTGATAAAACACCTGGTCGAACTGGTTCACTGCATCTTTGCTTTCCAGGTTAGAGTGTCCCATTAAAAACTCGTCTACTTTACGGGCAGCTTCACGGCCTTCAGATATTGCCCAAACTACCAGCGATTGTCCGCGGCGCATATCGCCCGCTGCAAATACTTTACTTACGTTGGTGCGGTAAACGCCTTCGCGTGCTTTGACGTTTTTGCGCTCATCAAGCTCAACGCCTAATTGCTCCAAAGCACCATCAAACTGCGGATTAACAAAACCCATCGCCAGGAATACACGCTGACAAGGAATCTCCCTTTCACTACCCTCTACCTCGCTAAATTTCATCGGGCGGCCCATTACATCTATCTCCCAGGTAACATCTGTTACTTTAAGGGCTTTTAGTTCACCGTTCTCGTCGCCAATAAATTCTTTGGTATTGACACCCCAGAAACGCTCTGCGCCTTCCTCGTGCGAGCTGGTGGTCTTTAACAGCATTGGGTAAGTTGGCCAAGGCATGTGTGCAGTACGCTCGCTTGGCGGCTGTACCATTACTTCAAACTGTTTTACAGAACGTGCACCCTGGCGGTTTGAAGTACCTACACAGTCGCTGCCGGTGTCACCACCGCCAATTACCACTACATCTTTATCTGTTGCAAAAATATCTTCGGCAGTAACATCAATGCTGCTTACGCGTTTGTTCTGTTGTTTAAGGAAATCCATTGCAAAATGGACGCCTTTTAATTCACGACCAGGAATAGGCAGGTTACGCGGGATTGTTGAGCCACCCGCCAAAACCACTGCATTGTAGTTACGCACTACCTCATCAGCGGTGATATCTTTACCTACTTCAACATTGCATTTAAACTCGATGCCATCCTCTTCCATGATCTGGATACGGCGGTCTATCACCCATTTCTCCAGTTTAAAATCAGGGATACCGTAACGCAGCAAACCACCCGGACGGTCGTCGCGTTCAAAAACGGTAACAGTATGGCCTGCTTTGCTCAGTTGCGCAGCGGCAGCCAGTCCCGCAGGGCCAGAACCTACAACCGCTACAGTTTTACCTGTTTTGATCAAAGGTGCAACCGGTTTAACCAGGTTTTTTGAGTAGGCTATCTCAATGATATGTTTCTCAATCTCCTCAATAGCTACCGGCGGCTTGTTGATACCCAATACACAGGCAGATTCGCACGGTGCAGGGCATATACGGCCGGTAAATTCAGGGAAGTTATTTGTTGATGATAGTATTTGGTACGCTTCTTCCCAGCTTTTGCGGTAAACCGCATCGTTAAACTCGGGGATAACGTTGCCCAGCGGACAGCCGCTATGGCAGAACGGTATACCGCAGTTCATGCAGCGTGCCGATTGCTGGTTTAATTTTTCATCAGGATACAAACCAACAAACTCATTATAATTTTTTACCCTTTCGGCAACTGGCGTTTTTTGCGGGAGCTCCCTGCCATATTCCTGAAATCCTGTAACTTTTCCCATTATATAATTTAGCTTACGGTTTGATACTCTAATTTTTCTAACACTTTTTTGTACTCTTTAGGGAATACTTTTACAAACTGTGATGATGCTTTATCCCAGTTTTTAAGGATGTCCTGGGCAACTTTACTACCTGTAAGGTTAATGTGCTTTTTAAGCAGGGCTTTAATTTGCTCTTCATCCTTAACCGATAGCGGATCTAAGTCAACCATCTCGGTATTGCAATTGGCAGCAAACGTTCCGTTAGGGTTGTACACGAATGCCAAACCACCGCTCATACCGGCTGCAAAGTTGCGGCCTGTTTCTCCAAGGATAAGAGCACGGCCACCGGTCATGTACTCGCAACCGTGGTCGCCAATGCCTTCAACAACTGTGGTAGCACCTGAGTTACGCACCGCGAAACGCTCACCGGCCATACCACGAACGTAAAGTTCGCCGCTGGTAGCACCGTAAAGGGCTACGTTACCTATGATGATGTTTTCTTCAGGCGTAAACTTCGCTTTAGCATCAGGGTATACAGCTAATTGTGCACCTGAAAGGCCTTTACCTACGTAGTCATTTGCTTCACCTTCCAATTCAAAAGAAACCCCTTTTGTGTTGAATGCGCCAAAGCTTTGACCGGCCGAGCCTTTAAACTTGTAGTTGATCGTATTATCTGGTAATCCGGCTGAGCCATAAACTTTTGATATCTCGTTTGATAACAGGGTACCGATGGTACGGTCGACGTTCTTCACATCGAAGGTACTGAACACAGGCGTTTTATCTGCCAGGGCAGGTTTAGCGTGCTCAAGCAATTGCCAATCGATTATGGCATCCATACCGTGATCTTGTTTCTCGCTGTTATAAAGCGTGCTGCCTTTAGCCGTGTTAACAGGATGCAGGATAGCCGACAAGTTAACTGTCTTAGCTTTCCAGCTCTTGATGTTATCTCTTACTTTTAAGAACTGTACGCGGCCCACCATCTCGTTAATGGTACGGAAACCAAGCTCGGCCATAATTTCGCGCAACTCCTCTGCCATAAAGCGGAACAGGTTCACTACGTGATCAGGGCTGCCGCTGAAAAGTTTTCTCAGCTCAGGGTCTTGCGTTGCCACACCCACCGGGCAGGTATTCAGGTGACACTTACGCATCATAATACAACCACCGGCAACAAGCGCTGCTGTAGCCACACCCCACTCCTCTGCACCCATCAGGGTTGCAATAGCCAAGTCGCGACCGGTTTTTAGCTGACCGTCTGTTTGTAACACCACGCGGCTGCGCAGTTTGTTGCGTACCAGTGTTTGGTGTGCTTCGGCCAGGCCAAGTTCCCAAGGTAAGCCTGCATGTTTAACCGAGCTTATTGGCGATGCACCTGTACCACCATCATATCCGGCAACCAAAATCACATCGGCATGCGCTTTAGCCACACCCGCTGCAATGGTACCTACACCGGCTTTTGAAACCAGCTTAACGTTGATACGTGCCTGGCGGTTAGCGTTCTTCAAATCGAAGATCAGCTGGGCTAAGTCTTCGATAGAGTAAATATCGTGGTGCGGCGGCGGAGAGATCAAACCTACACCCGGTGTAGAGTGTCGGGTTTTAGCGATCCATTCGTCAACCTTGTGGCCCGGCAATTGGCCGCCTTCGCCCGGTTTTGCGCCCTGCGCCATTTTTATCTGTAACTCATCCGCATTGGTTAAGTAATGCGAGGTAACACCAAAGCGAGCTGATGCAATTTGTTTAATTGCAGAGCGCATCGAGTCGCCGTTTGGCAATTTGTCGTAGCGCATTTCATCCTCGCCGCCCTCGCCGGTATTACTTTTACCACCTATGCGGTTCATGGCGATAGCCATAGTGCTGTGGGCCTCGTGCGAAATAGAGCCGAATGACATGGCACCTGTAGCAAAACGCTTCATGATGCTTTCAGCCGGTTCAACCTCGTCAAGGCTTATTGATTCGCGGTGATGGGCAAAATCAAGTAATCCGCGAATGGTGTAATGTTTCTCTGTTTGCTCGTTAATGGCAGCTGCATAGTTTTTGTATACCTGATAGCTGTTGCTGCGCGTAGCGTGCTGCAGCAAGTGAACCGTAGTAGGGTTAAACAAGTGGGCCTCGCCGCGGCGTTTCCATTGGTAAATACCACCCTCGGGTAGTAAATGCGTTTCGGTTTTTGGCGCGTTAAAGCCCGTTTTATG
>JAESTD010000007.1 GCA_016763755.1 Mucilaginibacter sp. | reverse complement strand
GTAAATACGCCCTGTGTTTTGCGCGAGTGGATAGTTTCCGGGCGGGCTTGTAAAATGTACAAGCCGTTGTCAATGCCGTCTACAGCCCACTCAACATCCATCGGGCACCAGTGGCCTTTAAGTTTTGAATAGTATTCTTCAATTGACGCTACCCAGGCAGCAAGTTGCAGTATTTGATCGTTATTAAGGCAAAATTGATTTTGGTCTGCTGCATCGGTTGGCACAATCTGCAGGTTTTGGCCTTCGGTATGCCCGTAGATCATTTTCTGGTGTTTTTCGCCAAGCTTTTTTTCGATGATTGCCGGGTATCCTTGTTTTAACAACGGTTTAAATACAGTAAACTCGTCCGGACTTACAGATCCCTGTACGATCATTTCGCCAAGGCCATATGACGCGTTAATTACAACAGCATCTTTAAAGCCGCTTTCGGTATCCAAAGAGAATGCCACACCTGATACACCGCGATCTGAGCGAACCATTTTTTGCACGCAAACAGAAAGGCCCACTTTAAAGTGATCGTAATTGAATGCTGCCCTGTAGCTTATTGCCCTATCGGTAAATAATGAAGCAAAGCAGTTTTTTATCGATTCTATTAGTCCAGCCTCACTGTTGATATTCAAGTAGGTATCCTGCTGACCTGCGAACGATGCATCCGGAAGATCTTCGGCAGTTGCCGACGAACGTACGGCTACATCAACGTTTTGGATGCCGTACAAATTACTTAGCGTTTTGTATGCAGCGGCAATTTCCGCTCTCATGCCGGCAGGAATTTCACCTTGCCTTACCAGGTCGCGAATTATTTGCCCGCAAAGTGCTAACTGTTGCAGATCGTTTATGTCAGTGTTATTGATAGTGCTAACAATACGGTCCACTAAGCCGTTATGATCTAAAAAATCATAATATGCAGTTACAGTAACTATAAATCCACCCGGGATGTTTACGCCCAGCAATGCAACATTTTGAAGCATTTGCCCCAGAGATGCATTTTTGCCGCCTACCAGCTCAATATCATTTATTGAAGCTGCCTCTAATTTCATTGTGTACTTTGATGCGTTCATATCATTTTTAATAATCTTCTACAAAGTTAGGCCCTGTTTAAAAGAGAAACTTCGTTTGTGTTAACATAAAATAATACTATATTCACATTTATATTAAAAATCATCCTTCATTGCATTAATATAGTATGTCATTTACGCTTAGTCAGTTCCTTCCACGTGGCGGCGACTCGTTTGTGATCAAGCGAAGCAGTGTTTATCATGCGCTCAATGATTTTCACAGCCATCCTGAATTAGAGTTGATTCACGTAACAGAAGGTATCGGTACGCTCATCATAGGCGAGAAAGTTATACCGTTAACCGGGGGAGAGCTAATTTTAATAGGTTGCAACGTGCCTCACATGTTTAAATTTCAACAGGGGTATTTTGTAGACTTGATATTAAGAAGAGGAGAGAAGGCGGCTAACCTTGACATGATGTTGCTGCATTTTGACCCGCTGATATTTGGTGAGCACTTTATTAAGGCCCCAGAAAACGAATCTCTGAAAGTATTAGCCCGCAAAGCCGAAGCAGGTTTGGTGATTGAAGGTGAACAAAAAGAAGATGTTTTGAAAGCGATGGAAACTTTGGCCGGAGCATCAGCAACTGAGCGGTTGATTTATCTTTTACTTCTTTTTAATAAGATCGCGCAAGCGCAATTACAGCCGATAGCAGATCAAAATACCTCATCAGAACTGAACAGGACTGATGAGACCAGATTAAGTAAGATATTCCTGATCACTATTAACGAGTTTCATAAACGGATCACGTTAAAGGATATAGCTGATGCCGTTTATATGGCACCTAATGCATTTTGCAATTATTTTAAACTGAAAACCGGTCGTACCTATTTCGATTTCCTGCTTGAGGTGCGCATTAAGCATGCCTGTAAATTGTTGCGTACTACAGATTTTTCAGTATTGGATATTTGTTACTATTCAGGTTATACCAATCTTTCAAATTTTAACAGGCAGTTTAAAGATTTCGCGGGCGCCACACCGCTCGAGTACCGGAAAAACTACAAGACTTACTTTTAATGGAACCCGAGAATTTAATGCTCAATAACATTTTCGTTGCTTTCTACTAAGGCGAGGAAGTTTGCTTCAAGCTCGTTAATGTATTGTTGATCAGCCAAGGTTTGTACTTGTTGTTGATTAAGAAACGCAAGTAACGTTCTGGTAGATATGTTGCCAACCAAACCATCGCCGGCCATTGGGCAACCACCATAACCTGCTATGGCTGTATCAAATCTTCGTACACCGGCAGTGTAGGCTGCTTTTATTTTCTCCGGGGCGTTGTCCGGTCTGCTATGTAAATGTGCACCAATTTCAAGCGTTTCAAATTTAGATTGCACCTGGGTAAAAACATCGTTTACAATATCATTTGTAGCCAAACCTACGGTATCAGAAATAGAAAAGGTGTTAATCCCTAAGCTTGCTAACTCATCAAGCCATTTATGCAGAATGTCAATATCCCAGTGGTCGCCGTAAGGGTTACCAAAACCCATTGACAGGTAAACCACTGTTTCTTTATTATGAGCTTTTGCTAAATTATTGATGTTTTTAACCCGGGTAACGGCCTCTGCGATAGACCCGCCGGTATTGCGTTGTTGAAAGGTTTCTGACACTGAAAACGGAAACCCGAGATAATTGATCTGCGGGTACAAACAGGCTTGCTCTGCGCCACGCTCGTTAGCAATAATAGAAAGCAGTTTGGTATTTGAGTTTTGCAGATCTAACAAACTTAAAACTTCGGCGGTATCTGCCATTTGTGGTATAGCCTTAGACGATACAAAACTGCCAAAATCGATAGTATCAAACCCGGCAGTTAAAAGCTTATTGATGTATTTGGCCTTATCTTCAGTAGCTATAAATTTGCTGATGCCTTGCATGGCATCCCTCGGGCATTCAATTATTTTCATCAGGATATATTTAAAAATACGTAGCTCCTGTAAACTTCCTTTTTTTTAATTAAAGTTTGGGTGATGGTCAACCGGGTGGCATCGCCAGGTGTTCGAACCATATCCATTATAGGATATCACTTCTTATCCAAGACTAATTTGGTCTGTAAATCAATATTTTAGATAAAAAATATAAAATCTATGGATTTTATAGACATTATTAAAATTTTTATATATTTGCGCTGTAACACAACACGCAAAATGAACATTACCTATCCAACTAAAGGATCAAATTTTCTGCAAAGCATGGCGCTGATGCCTATGTGTGCGTGTACCTGTTGTTGCTGTTGCTGATCTTCCCTTCGGCGTTTATTTTCTCAACAGCACTGTGGGTACAAACCTGCGGCACAATTTAATCATACTGTTTTTACGACCATGAAATAACTAACCCGGATATAAAAAAACCGGCAAGGTAGCCTTGCCGGTGTGCGGATGTCAGGATCAGCTCTGTAACGGCAATCACTCACTGATCTTCATCCTCTGCTTACTAATGAACCCAATCATCACATAAACATTTTTAAAGATATGGAATATTATATCCATGATAAAAATCTACCTATAAAGTTTCTCAGAATACTCCTGCTAATAATAGCCCCTATACTGGCATTCGGGCAAAACGAGCCGAAGCCTACCATCAATTCCCGTTTAGAAGGTACCGTGCTCGATTCATTGACCAGTCAACCAGTTCCTGGCGCGGTTATTCGCATAAAAGGGACTACCAACGCGGCAACCTCAGATGTTAACGGCCGATTTCAACTGGTTACAGGCCAGAGTTTTCCTTATACAATTGCAATTTCATTTATAGGATATAAAACCAAAGAACTGGTAGCTAAGGGCAGCCCCGTAACCATTAAACTGATAGAGAATGTTAACCAGCTAAACGATGTAGTTGTAGTAGGTTACGGCACCCAAAAACGTACTGATATCACCGGCTCGGTAGCATCCGTATCAAAAAATCTCTTAAAACAACCGGCCGCATCGTTTGATAATTTATTACAAGGATCTGTATCCGGTGTGGCAGTGACACAAAACTCGGGGCAGCCGGGCGGTTCGGCCACTATCCGCATCAGGGGCGGTAATTCCATTTCATTCGGTAATGCACCCCTTTATGTTATTGATGGATTTATCATCTACAACAATAATGACAACGTTAACATCGGCTCAAACGGGCCAAGTGTAAATGCGCTCTCAACCATCAACCCAAGTGATATCGAATCTATAGAGGTGTTAAAAGATGCATCGGCTACTGCTATTTATGGTTCACGTGGGGCAAATGGTGTGGTTATCATTACTACACGCCGTGGTAAGAAAGGTACCAACAGCGTTAGTTTCAGCACTTATGCGGGGCAGCAAAGAGTATCTAAAAAATTAGATCTGTTGAACGGTTCGCAATGGGCATCCCTTATAAATGATGTAAACGTAAGCGATAATGTAGCTAAAACCTACACCGATGCACAGATAGCAGCTTTCGATAACGGATCAGATTGGCAGAGCGCTGCCATCCGCAATGCGCCGCAGTACAATGGCGAGTTATCCGTATCAGGTGGGGACGAGCGTTCACGTTATCTCATATCCGGCAATTATTTTAAGCAGGATGGTACGCTGCTGAACACCGGCTTTGAACGTTATAGCGGCAGGGTAAACATCGAGCGGAATATTAATGATAAATTCACGGTATCGGCTAATATTTTCTCGAGTCGTTCAAAACAGAATAAACTTTATGGCAGCGGCTATAACAGCATCAACTTTGGCAGTGCCTTTGCCAACCTGGTGAATACTTCGCCAATTGCAACAATACGTAACGCCGACGGCAGCTACAACACTGCTAACCCTTTCAATGCAACGCCAACCAACCCTTTGCAGGATATTGCTTCAACAACCAACACCTCGCTGCTTACCCGCACGCTGGGCAACATTGCCGGCGAGTATAAATTATTAGATGAACTGGTGCTGAAAGTTACCGTAGGTGCTGATCTGCTAAACACTACGCAGAATTACTACGCGCCATCATTCACCGGTTCACCTGCGGGTAGCTCTAACGGCTATGCCGCGCAAGGATACGCCTCGATAGGTTCGGGATACGCCAACAGCTGGCTTAACGAGAACACACTTACCTGGAACCATACCTTTAATAAAGATCATTACGTGACTATATTGGGTGGCTATACCACCCAGCACGAAACTGCTGCATCATCTGTTGCAAGCGCACAAAAATTCCCTAATGATCTAACCTCATTCAACAACTTATCATACGCCGGGGTGGCGAACCTGCCGCAATCTACGGGCAGGAGTGCTTCGCTAAACTCGTACCTGGCAAGGGTAAATTATTCTTATCAGCATAAATACAATGTTACCCTCTCTGAAAGGCTGGATGGTTCATCAAAACTTGGCGCAAACCACAAATGGGGTTCGTTCCCATCGGTAGGTCTTTCATGGAATGTGAATAAGGAAGCTTTTTTGGAGAACAACAAAACGGTTAATAATCTTAAGCTGCGCCTGAGTGCAGGCCAAACCGGTAACTCTGAAGTGCCTGCATACAGTTCGCTGG
>JAESTD010000006.1 GCA_016763755.1 Mucilaginibacter sp. | reverse complement strand
CTCCTTGTCCCGGTGGCGGAGAGCATAGGAAACCCGAAGCGGGCTAACTACTCCTTGAAGGTTCGAACCCTTCCCCAACAGCAAGTTTTTAAGTCGGAAGTCTTAAGTCCGGAGTCGAAAGACTTTAGACTGTTAGCTTTGGACTTTAGACTTATATCCTGTAGGATGGTGAAATTTTTGGCAGACACACCTCCTTGTCCCGGTGGCGGAGAATAATGGGAAACTCTTAGCAATAAGAATAACCACTCCTTGAAGGTTCGACCCCTTCTCCTACAGCTCTTCTCATAATTTAGGTTTATAATTGGTTAGTAAAGGCTCCTGCCCATCAGGAGCTTTACTTTTATAATAACATTTCTAAAAGAACTCATTTTAATTTTAATATGTCATTGCGAGGAGCGTCAGCGACGTGGCAATCTCATAGCGTTTATTTTGAACCATGATTCATTTGATTTAAGGATTATCATGATGACGGATATAATATCAGGACTTTAATCAAGCCCATCCTTTAATCCCATAAATCATGGTTCAAGACAAATAACAGCAAAGCCGCAACATATATGCCGCGGCTTTGCTCATTATACAATAAAACACAGATCCGTTTTTAGAAGAATTTGAAACCTACGCTAAGCGCCCATAGATTTTGGCGCTGGCCAAAGTTCTGATTTATTTTGGTGAGGCCTCCTTCGTATCTCAGATCGGCAGTGATATGGCCGATATCTACTCCGGCACCAGCCTGGTAACCAAGCGTACTTTTCTTGTAGTCGCCAAAATCCTGGTAGGCTCCGCTCACATTATCAGCAAAGCTTTGATTTTTATCTATCAGGTAACTAAAAACCGGGCCCGCCATTATCCTGAAATTGAGATTATCGCCACCGAAGCCTTTACCTATCAATAAAGGTAAATTAAGCGATGTGAAGGTCACTTTGCCATTAGTTGTAACAGTGCTGTTGTTGTTATTAAAATCGAACTTACCGCCACTGCTACCCAGATAAAGCTCGGGCTGTAAGTAAAGGTTGCTCCCGAAACGGGCAAATGCACCCACCTGGTAACCCGTTACCGACGATTCACTAACATTATCCGCGCGGATCTTTGAAAAGTTAACGCCCGCCTTTGCACCCAATGAGAATTGAGCCTTGGCACTAAATGCTGCTGCTAAAATTATAGCAAAACTTAAAAGGTACTTTTTCATAGTTTTTGTTTTTGGTTAAACCGCATATGTTTCCCTTGTACAGTTTGTTAATTTACTTTGACAGGCAAGGGTATAATTGGTTGTTAATAAAACGGTTTGATGCGCATTTGTGTTAAAAGTTTAATGCGCCGCATTATCTTAAACGATTAGCGTTGTGTTTTTTATATTTTTGTCTCAACAAATTCTTTTTATGGCAGAGATTACAATTAGCGATAAGGACCGGAAGCGTGTTAAAATAAAGCTCCAAAGAAAGTATAATCACCTTACCGACGAAGAACTACAATACACCGCAGGACAAGAAGACAGCCTTATAACACGCATAGCCGAATTAGTTAACCGCGACAGGGAATACGTGGTTTTTACACTTAAAAAAGCGCTGGTAAATATCGATACTAACAGGCTGTAAAAACAGTTTATAGTAAAAAGTCGTGAGGCTTTTATATATTTATAGTTCAAGTGCTTACCGATGAAGGAAGAACGTAAATTAAATCGATTTAAAAAGCCGGCTATTATTGCGGCAACATTGGGTGTAGCCATTGGGTTATGGGGGTTTCATGACGATCTTTTCCAGATATCGAAAAACCTTGATGTGTTTGCCTCGGTATATAAAGAGGTGAATTTGAACTATGTAGATGATATCAATTCTGCAAAACTGGTTAAAACCGGTGTGGATGCCATGTTAGATGGCCTTGATCCCTACACAGAGTTTGTGCCCGAAAATGAAGTTGAAGACTATAACCTGCATTACGTAAGCACGCAGTACGGCGGCATCGGCGCCAGCATTTTCCTTCGGGATAATAAAGTCTTCATTTCTGATGTTTTTGAAGGCTTTGTAGCACAGCGCTCAGATATCCGCCAGGGCGATCAGTTGATGAAGATCAATGATATTGACCTCACCGGTAAAACTAACGACCAGGTAAGTGCCTTGCTTAAAGGCTCAAAAGGCGCAGCAATAAAACTCTTAGTAAAGCGCGACAACGAAACGCCTGTTGTTAAAAACCTTATCCGTGATGAGATTAAGCAACCCAACGTTGTTTACTACGGTATGGTTAACGGCAATATGGGTTATATTAAACTGAATAAGTTTTTAGAGAACTCTGCCAGCGAGGTTACAAACGCGCTTATCGCCCTTAAAAAAAATAACCCCAACGGCATTATTCTCGATCTGCGTTCAAACGGTGGTGGCATTTTGCAGGAAGCTGTAAAGATCGTGAACCTCTTTGTACAAAAAGATGTATTGGTGGTATCGCAAAAAGGAAAGATCAAAGAAAAGAATTTTAGCTATAATACCATTGCTACGCCAATGGAACCAAACTTGCCTTTAGTAGTGTTGGTAAATGGCCGCTCGGCATCTGCATCAAAAATTACTGCGGGTGCACTGCAAGATCTGGATAGGGCTATTGTGATCGGTCAGCGGAGCTATGGCAAAGGCCTTGTGCAACAAACGTTTAACCTGCCTTACAACAGTTTGGTTAAGATAACCGTGGCTAAATACTACATCCCAAGCGGTCGTTGTGTGCAGGAGCTGGATTATGCGCACCGTAAAGATGATGGCAGTGTAATAAAAGTAGCCGATTCGTCTATCCACGAATTTAAAACCCGCAATGGCCGTTCTGTTTATGATGGTAGTGGTATCTACCCGGATATTGCAGTAAAGCAGGAGCGCTTTGCAAACATCACTTCAACGTTGATTGGAAAATTGTTTGTATTTGATTACGCTACAAAATACCGCAACTCGCATCCTCAACCTATAGATCCTAAAACATTTAAGTTTACCGATGCCGACTACGCTGATTTTACTAAATATCTCGAGGGCAAAAATTACACATACACACCTGTATCTGAAAAAATGCTGAACAACCTCAAAACAGAGGCTACAAAAGAAAAGCAGTTTAGCCAGATACAAGCCGAGTTTGATGCATTGAAGGCCAAAATGGCCAGCAATAAACAAAGCGACCTGCAGATGCATAAAGATGAAATAAAGCAGGTATTAGAAAACGAAATATCATCACGCTACGCATTTGAAAAGGGCCGTTACGAGGCCAACTTTAAATATGACAGGGAACTGGCTGAAGCAGTTAGGACCATGCAAAATAAACCTCAATTAGCGTCTATCCTTAAAGGCGAAGGGACTTTCAAGATCATCGGAAAACCTGTATTAGCAATGGCCGGTAAGAAGGATGATAAAGACGATAACGATTAAAATATAAGATATATTTTGAAGGGTGATGCGATGAGTATCACCCTTTTTATTTATATGGCGTTGTAACATCAACGCTACATACTAAACCCATTATCGCTTCCTCTGTCATATCTACAAAACTTACAGATATGAAAAAGATGATCTTAACTGCAGCAATATTTTTAGGCTGCATAGCATACAAACAGGAAGCAAAAGCACAAATAAGTTTAAGCATTAATATTGGTAGCCAGCCCGATTGGGGCCCCGTAGGTTACGACCACGTAGATTATTATTACCTGCCCGATGTTGGCGCATATTATGATGTGCCGGCTCATCAATACATTTATTATGAAAACAATGCATGGGTACGTCGCGCTGCTTTGCCAGGCAGATACAGTAATTACAATGTTTACAACGGATATAAAGTTGTAATTAATGAAAGACAGCCCTGGTTACAAGACAATGTGTATCGTACAAAGTACGCTGGTTACCGTGGCAGAGGCGGACAAGTAGTAATTAGAGACAGCAAAGATGTAAAATATCGCAACCATTGGATGGCTAACAAACAAAGACAAGCCTACCATAAAGAACTGCAACGCGATCGTAAAGATATGCGCCAGGACGCTAAAAGATACAATCACGACAGTAAACACGGGCATTAACATTGATTTTTAGCCGAAAGTTAAGGGTTGCCAAACATGACAACTCTTAACTTTTGAACTATCTATACTAACTATTGTTTAAAACTGTTTTAAACATGGTGTAACTTTTGGCATAGATTTTCGTTGAAAGATAAAAACATTTAACCTATGGATAATTTTAAAGGAACTCTGCATGCACGTGTGCATAAGTGGATAGATGCTATCGGCTTTAGGCTAAACGCATCGCAAACAAGTGAGAAAGGCAAGGTTACAACAAACCACTATTTCTTTGAAACTTTCAATTTTTTTGAGAGGGAAAAGGATAACGACCACTCCAAAGCCAGGTTTTTATGTTTTGATATGTATGGCGAAAAGGTTAATGTAAAAACATTACTTGATCTGCAAACCGCATTCTTTGATAATATAAGTCAGTTAAAATAAAATGTGTTGTAAACAAGAAAGCCGCAGGTTTTTACCTGCGGCTTTCTTGTTTAATATCTATTCTGCTTACCAGGTCTTTGGCCAGCAATCATTGTCTTGTTTTGCATCGGGCTCATCTGTTAAACGTCCTGTTGGCATTCCCGCGGCCATATTAACTACGGGGCGTGTCGGATTCAAAGCTTCTTTTATGCGCAATCGCAGATCGGCATAATGTGCGGCATTAAGCGCATCGCCGCCCGCAGGCAGGCTTTTACTTATCTTGCTTAACTCTGCACGCACCATCGGTCTTATATCAGATAAAGCAATATTTATCGGTGTAAAGCCAATGTTAGCCAATTGCGACGGTGTAGCGCCCGGGAAACTCCTGCTTGCGTCTTCATTCAATAAATTTTTCAGGTTTTCAATGTAGCCGCGCTGAAGGTTGCGTTTATACTCATCCAATTTCCCTTTAAAGATACCTGCGCGCAGGTCGTCAAATAAATTAGCTACAGTATAAGCACTTGCTCCGTTTTTAGATTGATTGTCATACATACGGGCCAGGCGCGATGCATTCAATATATTAGCAACGGCATTTACTTGTACCATTTTGATGCGGGCAAGCGTAACACCGTTATCAAATTTGCTTAGCTCATCGCGGTTTATTAACCAGGCTGGCGTAGCAAAAACTTGCTGGTTCAAAAATGCCACCGCATCATGCTGAAGGCTTTTGTTAACGAACCCATAAACCGGCCCTTTTTGGTCGTAAGTTTTAAAGTTCTCGTTCATGCCGCCAATATTCATGGTAACATGGCCAATGTAGCGGTTGTATTGGCCTATCACTTCGTTATAAAGCGTCTCAACGTCGTCAAATTCCTCACCTTTCTGGTAAGTCCATTTTTCCAGGTTTGGTAATATTCGTTTTAAGTTGGCAATGCCATAGGTACTTGCTTTCATGGCATTGTCGCCCAGGTCTTCGTTCTGCAAACGCGGGTCAATAGATGTGCCCTGGCGGCCATAATAATAAAGCGGGTTGCCTGCTTTACTTTTTGTCCAAACATCTAACGCTTCTTTCTCCTGCTGGACAGTTTTGTTACCCGGAAAATAGCTGTAACCCCATTTAACAGACCATAGGTCGTACTCACCAATTTGTGGATATAGGTGTGTTACACCATCGCCAGGCTGGGCAATATAATTAAAGCGGGCATAGTCCATAATAGATGGCGCAGTGCCATGTTTAGCGGTAAAAGTTTTTGAACGCAATGAATCAACCGGGTAAGCATAGCTTGATCCGAAGTTGTGCGGTAAACCTAAAGTGTGACCAATCTCATGCGATGATACAAAGCGGATCAGTTCGCCCATTTGTTCATCGGTAAATTTAGCCATGCGTACCTTTGGGTTAACAGCTGCGGTTTGGATAAAGAACCAATTGTGCAGCAGGCTCATTACATTATGGTACCAGCCAACATGGCTTTCCAGTATCTCACCGGTGCGTGGGTCTGAAATATGCGGACCATAAGCATTCTGTACATCCGATGCAAAGTAACGGACAACACTGTAGCGGGCATCCTCAGTGCTAAATTCAGGGTCTTCTTTATGAGAAGGAGCTTCTTTGCCAACAATAGCGTTTTTAAAGCCTGCTGCTTCAAAAGCTTTGTTCCAATCGTTAATACCGGCAATTAAATACGGCACCCATTTTTTAGGCGTAGCCGGATCGATGTAATAAACTATTTGCTTTTTTGGCTCAACCAGTTCTCCACGCGCATAAGCAGCTTCATCTTTGGGCTCAAGTCTCCAACGATGGATGTATGCGGTGATTTCAGATTTTTGCGCATCAGTTCCGTAATCAACCTGGCGCTGACCAAAGTAACCCACACGCGAATCGTTTAAACGTGCCTTCATTGGCGTTTTCGGTAACAATAACATTGAGGTATTAAACTCAAAAGTTAATGCCGCGTTGCTGTTATCAGTTGGTGATTCGCCCGCGCGAAATGTTTTCAGCGTACGTACCTCAAGGTTGATCGGAAAGCTTCTTACCGTATCAATGTACGAACGCGTATTATCAATACCTGCTAATTTGTATTGCTTTTTGATATTATCGGGTACGCTGATAGCGGCAATATCACCGTTGTAGAAATCGGTTACATCAACTAAAACTCCGGTAGTGTCCTTGTTATAAGCTTTAATATCAAAGGCAGCCAGTACTGCATCAAGGTTTGAGTTTTTAACCGACGCGTACATATCTGATGTACTATCGGCACGTACCGAATAACTTGGCACACGTACAAAAACCTGCTTATCGTGGCGTTGCCATTTCCAAACCTGATCGTTCACTTCTTCGCCACCATATTGCTGGCCAAATGATTTTAAACCTACGGGAGTTTTTACAAAGCGGGTTACCACGAGCATCTCGCGGTTAAGCAGGCTATCAGGTATCTCAAAGTAGTACTTTCCATCTACCTTGTAGGTGGTGAAAAGGCCGGTATCGCCTTTAGCTTTGCCAATAAGATCGCTGAATTTTTTAATGCCTTCTTCTTTTCCGGCGCCGAGTGTTGCAGTTGCGGTAGAGCCACCGCCAGGGGTTGAAGTAGTCTTTAAAGTAACGGTGTTGCCTGCTTGCTTTTTTGTAGCGCATGATGACGCCAATGCCGCTGCAGCAATAGCCGCTACCTGTACATACGTTTTTAAACGTAGAGAGGTGATCATAGTTAATTAATTAGTAATTTGGTAAGGGCTAAAAATATCTAAATAATCAGATATTAAGCGCAACATCTTTATTACTAAACAATTTTCTTACAACTGCCGCCTTAGGGTAATCACCACACGCTCGTACCTTCCGTCATGATAAACTTCTAATAGCAAACTTTTACCGGGGGCTTTAAAATAGTTGTCTATTTCTTCGGTATTCATTTTTGATGTGGGTTTAAAATTAATAGATGTTATCTCGTCGCCTCTTAACATCCCCACATCATCTGCCGGTGAGCCGGGAGCTATGCGCGACACGATGAGATGCGATAAGTTTTCACCGCTTAGGTAATATTCAATCCCGCTCATGTCATGCTCAAACGGTGCTTTAAACGTGTTGCTCGGCCTTATATATAAGAACCCATTGCTGTAATCAAACCCGATGTTAAACTTTTTAAGGATATCCATACCCAGATTACCATCCCGCTCAACACTGGCTCTTGATACGTAATCTGTGTTGGGAAAAGAGGTAATTACGTTTTTTAAAGAGTATTTTCCTAATTCAACTTCCTTTATCCTGCTTAGGTATCCTGATATGGGGCCATTAAGCGCCACGCCCAAGTTTGCAGCAATGGCATTTTTTGGCAGGCCGTACTTTTTGATCATATTCTCAAGCGATACTGGATGCCCGGCGCCAAGGTCAAGAACAAACTTATTAAGTACTGCTGTGCCATCGGGTAGTGTAATGTATGTATGTAAATAGGGTTTATGATCTTCTATGGTGATGGGTATTTTCTGGCTTTTTCTAAAAGGCTTGTATTCTTTTGGCCGGTACACGGTTATCAGGCTATCATTGAAATTTATATTTACCCCCAACCCGTTAAAAAACTCATATCCTAATAATCCGTGAATTGTCATACCAACATGGCCCGAAAGATCAAAAAGATCTGATTTTAAAATGGCAGCAGAAATACCATTGCTTTTTAACCCATCTATTTGCACATCTAAGGGTGGGGTAACAATTGCTTCAGAAGCATCTCCGTCGCCAAGTCCGTTTAGTTTTATTGTCCGCTTGTGGGCAAGTGCCAGCGAGTCGGCAATACTATAATCGGTAATTATCATTAACCCTACGCCGGTATCAAGTATAAAGTTAAAGGGCCCTTTATTATTGATGCTCATTTTCACAATGATCATGTTGCGCATCATTTTAAAAGGGATGTTAACCTTTTTCTTCTCGGGGTTTAAAGCAAAATACTGCGCGTTCGCTAAGTGGAAGGCACAAAGGAATAATGCGGTAAAAAACAGGGCCTTAACCCCAAAGTATGTGGCTTTCCCGGCTAACACTGGCTAAAATTGGTAATGCTAAATCTACGTTTAAATTTTGTAAACTACAGCATTACCAATGTGCGCCGTTACGCTATCAAGAACCTTTTTCTGGGTCGGCACAATCCTTGTCCGTATCGCATTTAAGCGTTCCCTGTAATTCCGGGTTTTGGGCAGGCATGGTATTTAATTTACGTTCCACTTCGGTCTGCTGTACCACAACGGCATAATCTGCAGGTTCAATGTGGCTACCCTGGGCTTCTGCATACACCTGCGTAAACTCGGCACCTATGTAGAGTATAGCGGCCGTGTAATATATCCAAACCAGGATAATAATGATAGACCCGGCTGTTCCGTATACCGATCCCTGTGCTGTGTATCGTATATACAAGCTGATCACGTATTGGCCAACAATAAATAATATTGCAGTAAATATAGCTCCCGAGCGTACATCTCGCCACTTGATCTTGACATCGGGCAATACCTTAAAAATTATAGCAAAAAGCACCGAGATGACAAGCAAAGTAATGCCGAAGTTAACAGCAAATATGAAACCTTCACCAACCACGTTGGCAATATCTTTCCCCAAAAGCTTTGGTAAAAAGGCCACGAGCTTATCACTAATAGCGCTAATAACAATGTTTACCAACAGTGAGGCAAGCAATAAAAAGCCTAAACTTACAATAAGCGAAAAAGACAAAAACCTGTTCTGCAGCATTTTTACCCAGCCTTTTTTGGGTTTAGACTTCACGCGCCATATAATGTTAAGCGAATCCTGAATTTCGATAAAAATACTACTTGCGCCGATTAGCAGTGTGGCAATACTGATAGCCAAGCCTATCCCGCTTTTACCGGCAATATCTTGGGATTGTATGGTGCTTTGGATCTGTAAAGTACCTGGCTTACCAATGTACTGCTGGATTTGATCATAAAAGTCTTGCCGGTAACTTGGGTCTTTTAAAAATATACCGGCTAAAGAAAGTACTAACAACAGCAATGGAGCCAACGAAAATATGGTGTAGTACGCTAAGGAGGCGCTTAGTTTTAAGCCATTATCAGCAGAGAAGCCGCTAAAGGTGGCCATGATAACTTTCCATACTTGTTTTAAATATTCTTTGCTAAAAAATTTCATATCAAAATTCAGATATATTTGTTAGTAAATGTATGTACTCAGATAACAGACATCTATGAAAAATGTATTAAAGCCTGCTAACCTTTTTAAGCTTTTCATTATCTGCCTGGTGTTAAGCAATTTTAATGCCCTCGCGCAAAAAACCACTATTTACCTGGTTAGGCACGCAGAAATACCTGTAACATTACCCAAAGCAGATGACCCCATTTTGAGCGATGCCGGACAAAAAAGGGCCAACGACCTGGCGAAGCAATTAAAAGGGAAACACATAAAAGCCATTTATGTTACAAAATTTAAACGCAGTGGTTTAACTGCCCGGCCTTTGGCGGTTAAAGCTAAAATATTGCCCAGGGTCTATGAAACCGACAGCACCGGCGTTAGCAATATTGCGAAGGCTTTGTTAAAAAATTTTCAGGGAAATAATGTGCTGATTATCGCTGATGCCAACACGCTGATGCCTTTTTTGGCTGCTTTGGGTGCAGACACGCCTTTTGCTGCCGTTAGCGATCAAGATTATGATATGCTATACAAAGTGACCGTAAAAGAGAACGGCGAGGTTGAGCTTGACCTGGATTACTATGGACAAAAACATCATGATAATGAGATCCCTGAAAAGTATCTTCCGGAGATAAACCATCCGGAGAACATCAGGCCGTTTACTAATTATTGAGCTTCAGATCAGAACCCTTTTTTCCTTGTCACGCCAACTTTCCTTGAACGAGGCTTAACAGGCTCGGACACTTCGTCAACCTCATAACGGCGGGCCATTTTGGCTATCCGTTCTTCCATGGTTTCGGTGGTGAGGCGCTCACGGCCCAGGCTATCTACCATTATCGGGAACGCAAAAGGTGTAGGCCGCTCTATTTCTTTAAGAATGATATTTTGTGTTTGAATGCGCTGCAACGCTGCCCGCAGCCTAAACTCTTCTAACTGAAAAGCCAGCGCTTCATTATTGGCCTGTCTTATCAGCAGGTTATCGGGCTCATACTCGTTAAACACCTCAAACAACAATGAGGTGGATGCCTGCAAATGCTTGTTTTTGATCTGCTGACCCGGATAGCCGGTAAACACCAACCCGCCGATATGCGCAATATCCCTAAACTTTCTGCGGGCCATCTCATTTGCATTTAAGCTGTGTTGTATATCCTCTATCAGATTTTCTATGGAGAAGAATGCTGCATCTTCTAATGCTTCTTCAATGGGGATATCCTCATCGGTAAGTAGTTCAAATCCATAATCATTCATGGCGATGGAAAAACTGGCCGGCTTTATTTTAGAGATGCGGTATGCTAATAACGATGCCATCCCCTCGTGCACCAGCCTTCCCTCAAAAGGGTAAAATACCAAATGGTGCCCCTCTCGCGATTTAAAGGATTCGATCAAAAATTCATGACTTTGAGGCAGATGGGACAGCTTGGCCTGCAGGTCAAACAGCGGCTTAAGGGCCTTTACTTCTACATCGCTCTCCTGACCGTGTGCTACCTCATCCAACTTATCCCGAAATACCGCCGACAGTTGCGACGATAGCGGCATCCTTCCGCCTGCCCAACTGGGGATCAAACCTTTCGTGGCCTTTGATTTTTTGACATAGGCCGTCATGTCCTTAACTTTGATAAACTCAAGACTACGGCCGGCAAACCAAAAAGTATTGCCGGGTTTTAATTTAGAAATGAATCCCTCTTCCAGGGTGCCCAGGCTCCCGCCACTTAACCATTTAACACGGATGCTGAGCTCGCTGGTTATAGTTCCAATACTTAGCCGGTGTCGCATGGCCACACGCCTGCTATTTACTTTATACAAACCATTTTCCACTTCCACTTTCAAAAACTCATCGTATGATGCAAGCGTTTTGCCGCCGTTTACAATAAAATCAAGCAGTTGACCAAACTCGTCGCGCCGCAGATCAGCAAAAGCGAAAGTGGTTTTTACCTCGTTAAATAGCTCATCGGCATAAAACCCATCCGATACAGCAAGAGTAACCATGTATTGGATTAACACATCATAGGTCAACAACATCGGGTCGCGGCTTTCAAACACGCCTTTTTTGATTGCGCTTTTTAGCGCCGCCCCCTCCAGCAGTTCTAACGAATGCGTGGGGACATAGTATGCTTTAGATACCGCCCCCGGGTGGTGGCCGCTTCGCCCGGCGCGTTGCATAAAACGCGCAACACCCTTGGGGCTGCCAACCTGTACAACGGTATCAACCGGCCTGAAATCCACACCGAGGTCTAAACTTGATGTACAGACAACTAATTTCAACGCCTCGGCATGCAGCGCCTGTTCCACCCAGTTGCGCAATTCGTTATCCAGCGAACCATGGTGCATGGCCATAATACCGGCATATTCGGGGTAGTTGTCAATAATAGCATGGTACCAGATCTCGCTCTGCGAACGGGTATTGGTAAAAATCAGCGTGGTCTTGCTTTTGGCAACAATCTCCATCACCTGCGGCAACAGCTTAACACCGATGTGCCCGGCCCAGGAGTAGTTCTCGATATTCTCGGGGATCACCGATTCTATCACTATTTTCTTATCCACGTTGGCCCGCACCATCCTGATCTGTTCCGGATCAAAATCATTACCCAATAAAACTTCAGCAGCTTGCTCCAGGTTACCGATAGTTGCAGAGATACCCCAGATTTTGAGCTTTGAACCTGAAGTCTGAAGTTCTAAGTCTGAAGTCTTAAGTCTTGAGTCAGCTCTCTCTGATACTTCCGACTTTGGGCTCAAGACTTCGGACTTAACACTAAGCGCTTTCAATTTACTCAATCCCAGCTCCACCTGCACGCCCCTTTTTGTTCCTAATAACTCATGCCACTCATCGCACACCATTACCTCGAGGCTTTTAAAAACCTTGGGGTATTCTTTTTGGGCGAGCATCAGGTGCAGGCTTTCTGGTGTAGTAAGCAATACTTCGGGGAGCTTCCGTTTTAGCGCAGCTTTTTCGGCGGCTGATGTATCGCCCGTGCGGGTCTTGATGCGCCAGGGAAGGCCAAGCTCATCACAAGCTTCCTGCATGGCTTTGCGGATATCATTGGTTAATGCGCGCAGGGGTGTTATCCAAAGCATCAGCAGGCCGTTATCCTTGCGGGATTGATAGTCATTAGGGTGGCGATCAATGAAATCGGCCAAAAAGGGCAGGAACAATGCAAAGGTTTTACCGCTCCCGGTAGGGGCGTTGAGCAAGCCGGAATATCCACCAAGATAAACCCGCTCCATTTCTTTTTGAAACGGGAACTGGTGCCAGTTTTTTTGCTTATACCATTGCTGTATTACTTGCTGCCCTTTAGTTGCCATTTGATGCTACAACAAAATAGTTGATTATTAGTTATTATTAGCAACCAGCTAAAATAAATAAACCGAATAATCATGAGAATGCCCCGTTATTTTATTATTACCATGTGTGCCATTGGTTTACTTGCCTGCAAGCAAAAAAACCAACCAACGGATAGCGACAGCACATCTACCGCAATTGCCAGAGAAGAGGCCGATACTACCAAACAGGATGATACCTCGGCTGTTGACCTGCCCGGAGATAAAGCAGTTCCTTTAGCGCAGCTGATAGTGCCCGGTACAAGCCTTGGCCAAACCGCCATAAACGAAACCGGAGAGAATGTAAACAAGAAACTGGGCAAAGCAGATGACGGCGATGCTGCCATGGGTAAAAGCGTAGGGATTTGGTATGCAGACCATAACAAGAAAGGCTACGCAACCCATATTTATTTTTCTACAGATATGGGCAACGATCCTAACCCTCGTGTAAAGGTTATCCGTGTAACTTCGCCTACTTTTAAAGTTAACGGCAAGCTTTATACAGGTGTATTGCTTAAAACTGCCGAGACTTTATATCAGTTAAAAAAGATAGGGACATTTAAGGTTGGTACCAGCGACCGGAATATTTACGATGATGAAAAGACCGGTATCGCCTTTGACACCGACCGCAGCGGTACTATAACAGGTATAGCTGTTCATGAAACAGGGAAAAGCGCCATTACCGCTTACATGGCCTTTTTTGAAAATGTGATTCAAGCCAAGTAATAACAAGAAACCCCGCTTTTGGCGGGGTTTCTTGTTATTAATATTATTTTTTCTCCGGCAGGAGTATCACCCTTGCCAGGTTTGCTGTATTAAGGTATTTAACAGCTGTTTCTTTTGTGGTCTGGATAGTTACGGTATCCAGATTTTTAACATGGGTAAGCACCTGATCGGGGTTCTCATTGTTTTGAACAGCAGAAGCCAGCAAGCCAAGCCATGCTACATTTTGCTTTAACTGCACTTGAGTAGAACGTGCTTCCTCGGCTTTAAATTTATCGATGTCAATTTGCGATGCGCCTGTTTGCTTGATCTTGTTGATCTCTTCAAGAGCGGCAGCGATAAGCTTATCTACATTTGCTGATGCACAGGTAAAGGCAACAGTTATAGAATAACGGCCTTCAGGATTTTTAACATAACTTGCTTTTATGCCAGGCGCATAGCTGCCGCTTTCCTGCTCGCGCAGGCGCTCGGTAAGCTTAATGTTCAATACCTCTTCAAGCGCATCCATCTGAATGTTGTTCAAGTCGTTATAAACATAGGCTCCGCTAAATATCAGCTGCACGTTGGCTTTGTCATCAATCCCTTTGTTAACTGTTTTGGTGTACGCGCCCGGCAGCGGGTACATCTTTAAGTTTTTAAAGGTTTCCTTTTTATTAGTTGATGGCAATGAACCCAAATAGGCGGCCAACATTGGCCTTATCAAATCACTATTGAACGACCCAACCAATACAAAAGTGAAATTGCTTGCATCGGCAAAACGATCTTTATAAAAGTTATAAGCCTTATCAAGCGTAGCGCCATTGAGCCTCTCGATGGTTGACGGCATACCCCTGAAATTTGTACCGCTCAATACCGAAGATAATGTATCCTGGTAAACACTACCGGGATCAAGGTTACGGTTTGCTAAAAGAGCCTTTGTCTGGTTGATATTCCCCTGCCATATATCTGCATCTTTGCGAGGCTGGGTGATATATAGATTTACCAGTTGCATCGCAGTTTCCAGATCGCGCGGAGAGAACGAGCCACGGACCCCCTGGGTAATTTCGCCTATATACGGCGATATATTCACGTTTTTATCAGCCAGCATTTTATCAAGCTGACCCTGATTAAATTCCGAGATCCCGCTGCTGCCTATAATAGAAGCCGAAAGACTTGCCGCAGTGTAATCGGCATCGCTGGCTAATGAAGTACCGCCGGGAGCAAACCCGTTTATCAGGATCTGGTCGTTTTTAAACTCGGTAGGTTTCATGATCACCTTAACACCATTTGCAAAGGTTAAGGTAGTAGTACCCATTGATGAGTCTGGCGTCTCTGATACAATTTTGCCGGGCTCCGGACCCTTTTCCATCAATGGTTTACTGGTAACGTTATCTACATACGCGTTAATGCCATTGCCTGCAGTGCTTATCCAGTTAAGGATGGTTTTCTCATCAGGCAGTTTGTCCTTATCTTTTTCAGGACCTTCAACTATCACCGTGCGGTTTTGATCGCTGATGAATTTGCCGGCCATGGCGTTCATTTGCTCAAGTGTTATTTTGTTGATGTTTGATACAAAGTAATTAAACTCAAACTCAATACCCGGGATAGCTTCCCCTTTAAGGAAATTCTGTTGATAATCGCGCACAAAGCTTACAGAGTTTGTTTTATCGCGCTCATAAAACGCATTTTGTATACCTACCAGTGCAGCCTGCCTTGCACGCTCAAACTCCGTTAAGGTAAACCCAAACTTGCGTGCCCGCTCAACTTCTGCCATTACGGCTTTAACAGAGGTTTCAAAAGCTTCAGGCTTGCCTACAACAACAGCAGAAAAGGCATCCATTTTCCCAATTAATGCGCCGTAACTGGCACGTGCAAATAAAAACGGAGGATCTGGCCTTTGCTGTAATTCACCAATACGCTGGCTAAGCATATAGTTAAACAAATTAACGCGTAAACTTTGTAACAGGCCTGCTTCGGTTTTTGTTACCGCTTGCGGGTGTTTCATCACGATCTGCGCAAGCACGTACGGGAACTCCGGATCGGTAGCTATCTTGACCACCGTGCCCGGCATTGGCGGCACCGAATAAGCTGTACGGGTTTTCTCGCCTGCAGGATTTTGCAAGGTCGAAAAGTTTGCTTTTATCAATGCTTCAACACGTTTAACATCAAAATCGCCCACAGCGATTATTGCCTGCAGATCGGGGCGATACCAATCGCGATAAAAACTCTTGATGGTTTCTGCCGTAAACGATTTCAGAATATCTTCTTTCCCGATAGGTAACCTGTTTGCGTAGCGCGAGTTGTTTAATAGCGCGGGCAGCGTTTGCTGGCTCAACCGCTCCTGTGCGTTTTTACCGCGAAGCCGTTGTTCTTCTAATACCACGCCACGCTCTTTATCTATCTCGGCAGGATCAAAAGTAACAGCACCCGCCCAGTTAGCTAATATTTTAAAACCGTTCTCAAAAACGGAAGCACTGTCGGTTGGCAATGGCAACTGATAAACCGTTTCATCAAACGAGGTATACGCGTTCAGATCCGCTCCAAATTTAACTCCCGATTTTTGCAGGTAGTTGACCAAAGCATTCTTTGGGAAATCGCGCGTACCGTTAAAAGCCATGTGTTCGGTGAAGTGGGCAAGCCCCTGCTGGTTATCGTCTTCCAGGATAGAGCCCGCTTTATTTACCAGGTAAAGTTCAGCACGGTTTTGTGGTTGCTCGTTATGTCTTATGTAGTAGGTTAAGCCATTGGGCAGTTTGCCTATCAACACATTTTTATCTGTTGGAAGCGGTGCATCGGCAACCAATTGTGATTTAGCAGATGTTGGTTTGTTTTTGGGAGATGGCTGAGGTGCACGCTTTTTTACCTGCGCACTTGCAGTACCTGCAGCAACTATCAGTGCCAGTGCGGCTACTGATAAGGTTCGGTTAAAGTTCATAGTTCAAATAAAAGGGAATATATTCAGCTAAAAATGCTAAACGAATTTCTTAGTTACAAATTGCTTATTTACTGTCTTTAAATGCATTTTCCATCATCTGTTGCAATTCAACTTGATGACTTTGTAGCAATTGCTGCCCAAGCTCGGCTCCTTTGCTAAGCAGTGTGGGTTGTTTCAATAGTAATTTTTTACCCAGTGGGGTATTATAAAACGTGATGAGGCCTTTTAATTCTGCAGCAGAAAATTCCTTAGCATAAATAGCGGCCATTTGATCTTTTAGTTGATCCCAGCTAATGTATTTAGCTACAAAGGTGTTCATCACTTCAATAAATTTCGCCCGTTTATCTTCCGGAATATTTGTGCTTGCCTGCTTAAGCGTAGTATTCATGCTTTGTTTAAAAAGCGAATCAGCATTCGTAACTTTAAGGAGATCATCAGCAGCCTGTAAATGTGCAGGCGTGATATTGGGAGAATTTTGCGCCCTGGCGGCAACACAAAACAGCAGGGCAGCTATCAATAGCTTAATTTTCATTTAGTTTAAATAATGTAGTAAAAACCGTGTTAAAATAAACAAAAAAGGCCTTGCAAACAGCAAGGCCTTTAATATTATTTATCTGTAACTATCAAATTAAGATGCATTAATATAATTGCTGATCACCTTAATGGTCTCGGCTTTGTTTTTATCCGGGCTCCATTTTTCTTTTTCCGATTTTTCGGCAAGGTCAAACAGCAATTCGTAAAGCAGTTTGCCGTCTTTCTTTCCGGCTAACTTAATAGCAGGATTTTTCTCATAAATAGCATCCCAGGCTTTGCGGACATCTGCCCAGTAAGCTTGCTGGCTTGCCCACCATTTTTTAGCATAAGCAAATTTCGCTTCATCAACCTTAGTAAATTCTTCATAGCCTTTTTCCTGGGCAATAACTTTATCACCATCTGCAGAGCGCACCACCTTGTTATTGTCCTGCTCAAACATCCAGCCTTGTGGGGTTAAGTAAATGCGGTTGCCGCGATTAAGTACGTTATAGTCGTTACGTTTAGTGAACTCGCGGCGGGGCAGGGGCGAGTCTGTTTTACTTTGCCACTCGTGGCGACCATCAACATGTACCCAGGTGCCTATACTTTCATAACGCGGACTATCATCAACCTGGTAAACCTTTTGTACCCAGCGGCCTTTAACATCATCTGGTTTAAGCGTAACTTTTTTCCAGGTGTTGTCTTTATCGTACTGCAATAGATAAGGCTGCTCGTACACCCAATCCTCTCGCCAGTGTTTAATAACGGTGCTATCACCAACAACCAATAAATGTTGGATAGATATCTTTTTAGGAGAATCTTCTACGATAGTAGCCCACTCATATCCCCATGAATGGTAACGAGGGTGAAACTTGTATGCCGTATCCGGCGAAAATGTCTCGGCATAATTAAAGGTAACTTTGTAATAACCGACTAATGCTCTAATGGCATTACGGTCTTGCTCAAGTTTTGACTGCGCCGAAGCAACGGATATGCTGAAGAATAGTAACAGGCAGATAAGGGATTTTTTCATCTCTATTTAGAATAATTCTAAACAAAGTAAGTTTATTACATCTTATTTTACAAGAGATGGATAATATTTTTTTAAGTTATCTGTTTGAAATCAGGAAGTTAATTATGTACTTTGTAACATGATGAAAAAATCAGGCATATTATTGTTGGTGTTGCTGTACACAGTTACAGCATCCGGCTTTAGCCTGAACCTTCATTATTGCGGAAACCGTGTTGCCGACATTAAGCTAAACGTACCTGCTCAAAGCTGCGTTAAGCCGATGGCTAAGAGCAAGATGAAATGTTGTAAAGACTCAAAAATTGACGTAAAAGTTAAAGACAGTCATGAGCAGCAACAAGCCGCATCTATCCCCAAAATGCCGCCCGCGGCTGATATGCCAAGGCTTTCTTTCGGCGATTTTTTTCTGCCGGTACAACAGGCTATTATCGATAAACTGTTTGACCGTGGCCCGCCCGATAAATTGCGGCCAACGGCAGATGTTCTGATTAAAAATTGTACGTTAAAAATTTGATGTGTAATAGATCGATAACCAAACGACCTGTCGCAAAATTTTAACATCATTTACATTACAATTTTTAATAACATGAAAACTTTAAGAATATTCATCATAGCATTACTGGCAACCGTTTCTGTTGCTAAAGCGCAATCTACCAAAGCCGAGTTACAAGTAAGTGGCCTTACCTGCTCGCTTTGTGCAAAAACCACTGAAAAATCGCTGAAAGCCCTTCCATTCGTAAGCGAGATCAAACCTGACCTGATCCGAAATGTGTATAACATCACTTTTAAAGATGGTATGCCTTTAGATTTTTCGCAGATCAGTAAAAAGGTAAAAGACTCCGGCTTCAGCGTTAGCTATTTTAAAACCACGCTTAATTTCGATGATATAAAAGTTGCCGATAACACTTTTACTTATGCCGGCAATACCTTTAAATTGCTTAATGCCGATAAAACACTTAGCGGCCCTGTGGTTTTAACTGTAGTTGACAAAGGCTTTGCGCCAAGCTCGGTTACCAAAAAGCATTTGGGTAAAAACCCTGAGCAGCCATCGGCTACAAGCCCTGTTTACCACGTAGCTATTTAAGGCCCTTTTAAATTTTATTTTATGAGGACCATTTTAGTGGCGCTGTGCCTTACGGCATGGGTGTGCACTGCATTTGGCCAGGAACTGTATGTAAATACCGAACCTGCCAGCAATATGGCGGCACGCTCTTTAGGCATACGCATAGAGAACCAGGGATTTTTTAAACCCGATTTTAAAAACCGCACCACCCTTGAGGCCATGTTTGGTGCCAGCGGTAAGCTGATGTTGCACGGCGCCGCGTACATGTCCGACTTTTATCAATCGCAGCAACGTTTTGAGGGGGCCAGCTTTTACGGCAAATACAGATTCCTTTCTGTTGATGACGTACAGCGGCACTTTCGCGGGGCTGTGTTTGGTAAAGTTGCAAGCAGCCGTAATCCATACATGATGCAGGAGTTGGCCCTTGAGGGCGATAACTCAGGCGTGCAGGGTGGCTTAATATTCACGCAGCTGTTGCACAAGTTTGCACTCTCGGCATCGGGCAGTTATTTGCGGGGGATGGATAGCGCCAATCCACAAGGCAATATTACTGGAGCTAAAGATGCGCTGGCTTACACGCTATCTGCAGGCTACCTGCTATTCCCTAAGGCCTATAAAAGTTATGACCAGGTTAACGTTAACCTGTACGCTGAACTATTGGGCAAAAGCAATCCCGGTTACGGCCAAAATTATCTGGATGTAGCACCGGGCCTTCAGTTTATTTTTAACAGCGTTTGCCGGTTAGATCTCTCATACCGCGCACCGCTTTACAACAACATGCTCCGCAACAGTGCCAATATGTACCTTCTGCGTTTTGAGTATAACTTTTTCGAACTATGAAATACCTTCCTTTAATTATAATTACACTTTTTGCCTCCGGTGCCTTCGCGCAAACCGATCATATGCAGCACATGAAGAAAGACAGTGCTGCTCATAAACAAAGCATACCCATGCACCACGACCATGCCAAAATGATGGCCGAAATGCAGCAAGATACCACCAAGCATAACATAATGATGAGCAGCCAGTTCTCCCGCGATCTGCCCATGAACCACGACGGCTCGGGAACATCATGGGTGCCCGATGAAACACCGATGTACATGTACATGGTGCACAGCAAAAACTGGATGCACATGTTCCACGGGAGTGTTTTTACTCGTTATAACAATCAGGATATATTTAACAAAGGTAGCCGCGGCGGCAACAAATTTGATGCACCAAACTGGTTCATGTATATGGCGCAGCACAAGGTGGGCAAAAACGGGTTGTTTTCTGTAAACACCATGTTCTCTTTTGATCCGCTTACGGTTGGCCCGGGTGGTTACCCGCTGCTGTATCAAACCGGCGAATCATACAAAGGAGCCAAGCTGGTTGATAAGCAACACCCGCATGATCTGTTTGCTGAATTAAGCGTAGCATACACGCAGCGCGTGGCTAAAAATACCGACGTGTATCTATCCGTTGGTATGCCCGGCGAACCAGCGCTCGGTCCGCCGGTGTTTATGCACAGGGCATCAGCCATGAATAATCCTGATGCTCCGTTGAGCCATCATTATGCTGATGCTACGCACATTACATTTGGCACGGCTACTTTGGGTTTCAGGTACAAAAATGTAAAGTTGGAAGGCTCTGTATTCACCGGCCGCGAACCGGATGAGCACCGATATGATTTTGATAAACCTAAGTTCGATTCCTACTCGTTGCGTTTATCTTATAACCCTTCAAAAGAGTGGGCGCTTCAGGTATCAAACGGTTGGCTAAAAAGCCCCGAAGAGGCCGAGCCGCATGATAATGTGAACCGATTCACCGCATCGGCCATACACACCAAAATGCTGGGCGATGATAGTTATGTGGCTACAACTTTGGTTTACGGGCAAAACCGTCACCATGGCCGCACACAACCTGCCGTGTTATTGGAGAATAGTTTACAGCTAAGCAAGACTGCCATCTACGGCAGGTACGAATACGTACAAAAAGACGCCGGTGAACTGGATCTGGAAGATATATTCGCCAACGATCCTAATTTTAACATCAACGCGGTAACATTAGGCGTTAACCGCATTTTGGCAACTGTAAAGCAAACCAACCTAACCATGGGCCTGCAAGATACGCTACATGTATCGCCTCAGGCACTTAAGCCTTTATACGGCAGTAGTCCGGTTGCATTCCAGGTTTACCTGCGCATTAATCCCGCCCTCATGAAAATAGGCGGAAGCAAAAAATCGCATGGTCATGACCACATGAATATGGATATGTAAAAGCAAAAAAGAGGCTGCCCGATCGGG
>JAESTD010000051.1 GCA_016763755.1 Mucilaginibacter sp. | reverse complement strand
TTGCATAACTGACTTGCTTAAAGAGATTGCTTCGTACCTCGCAATGACGCACTAATAGAATTTATGCTTAGTAAACGCATTATCCCCTGTCTCGATGTTAAAGACGGTCGCACGGTAAAAGGTGTGAACTTCGTTGACCTGCGCGATGCCGGCGACCCGGTAGAGCTGGCCTGGAACTACTCGCAGCAGGGTGCTGATGAATTGGTTTTCCTGGACATCACAGCTACTGTAGAGCGCCGCAAAACTATGGTAGAACTGGTAAAAGCCGTTGCCAGGCAAATCAACATTCCGTTTACTATCGGTGGTGGCATCAACGGAATAGCTGATGCTGACGCTTTGCTTAATGCCGGTGCAGATAAGATCTCCATCAACTCCGCTGCTGTACGCAACCCCGCCTTGATAGACGAACTGGCTAAAGCGTTCGGGGTACAGTTTGTGGTAATAGCGGTTGATACCCGTGTATTAGACGGTAAAAATATTGTACACCTAAATGGTGGCCGCTTGCCGACAGAGAAACAAACTTTAGACTGGATATTGGAAGCCGAAAGCCGTGGGGCAGGCGAGATCTTGCTCACCTCGATGGACCACGATGGCACTAAAGGCGGCTTTGATAACGGTTTGTTAAAACAAGTTAATGATGCCGTAAATATCCCGGTGATTGCCCCGGGTGGTGCAGGTGCAGTTGAGCATTTTGTGGATGTATTTCATAAAACCAATGTGGATGCAGCACTTGCAGCATCGGTATTCCATTACGGTGAGATATTGATACCAGACCTGAAAATAATACTGAAAGAAAATAATATTGAGGTGAGGGTGTAAAGCTCTTCCCGCCACACGTCATTGCGAGGTACGAAGCAATAACACATTGATTAAATAAATAAACAATAAAGTCTCCCCTATCGGGGGAGATTTAGAGGGGCCTATGAACATCGACTTTAACAAAACAGACGGCCTGGTGCCGGTAGTTATACAGGACGAGCAAACGCTTGAGGTGCTGATGCTGGGTTATATGAACCAGGAAGCGTATGATAAAACCGTACAGGAAAATGTAGTTACCTTCTACTCGCGCTCAAAACAGCGCTTGTGGACAAAGGGCGAAACCAGTAAAAACTTTCTGCACGTAAAAAGTATGCATATCGATTGCGATAACGATACCCTGCTGATAAAAGTTAAAGCCGATGGCCCCACCTGCCACACCGGTTCTCGCAGTTGTTTCCAAACGGAATATAACCAAAACTTCATCAACGAGTTGGAGAACATCATTGCCGATCGCTACGAAAACCCGGTTGAAGGTTCTTATGTGAATAAGCTCCGTAATAAAGGCCTTAAAAAGATAACCCAAAAGGTAGGCGAAGAAGGTGTTGAGGTAGTAATAGCAGCCCTGCACGAAACGGAGGAGGAACTGATAGATGAGTCAAGCGATCTTGTTTTCCACCTGTTGGTATTGCTGCGCGAAAAAGGCTTAAGTTTGCAGCAGATAGCAAAAAACTTAGAAGAAAGACATAAGTAGCAGTTTTGAGTTGTCAGTTAATAGTTAGCAGTTGGCAGAAGCTTGTTGCAAACTGAGAACTGGTCACTGCAAACTGATATGCTGCAAACTGAGAACTGGTCACTGCAAACTGACAAAAATGCACGTAATAAAAACAGCAGATCTTACCGGCCACAGTAACCCGATATTTAGCCTGGAGCTTTCTCAAAAGCCGGGGATATTGTTTACGGGCGGTAATGATAAGGGACTGGTAGAATGGAATCTTGCGGATAATTCGTTCATTAAGGTGATGTTCCCGGTGCCAACTTCTATATACGCTATCCACTGCCCTGTTGGCTATCCGCTCATGTTTGCAGGACTGCGCAGCGGCGAGGTGCTGGTGTTTAACTTCATCGAACAAAAGATAACTCACCGCTTACGCAAACACATCAAGCCCATATTTGATATTAAATCTTCAGCAAAAAAGGAAGAACTGCTGGTAGCATCAGAAGATGGTACAGTTACGGTATGGAGCCTAAAATCGCTGGAGTTGCTACATACCGTGCAGGTATCACATGATACAGTTCGCTCCATAGCCATTGATCCTGCCGAAGAACGGGTAGCCTTTGGCTGCCGCGATAATCGCGTTAGAACATTTGACCTTAGCGACTACAGCTTTATTACCAATTTGGAAGGCCACTCCATGGCCGTGTTTGCCTTGCAATACTCGCCGGATGGCCAGTATTTGATGTCTGGCGCGCGCGATGCACAATTAAAGGTCTGGGATGCTAAAACCTATTCGCTGGTAAAAAATATTCCGGCGCACATGTTTGCCATTAATCATATCCTCTTCCACCCTGCGCGCCCATATTTTGCTACGGCCAGCATGGATAAAAGTATTAAGATTTGGGGTGCAGACGATTTTAAACTCTACAAAATTATCAGCAGAGAAAAAGGCTATCCCGCCCACGTGTTATCCATCAACAAATTGGCATGGGATGGTGATCATCTGCTATCTACCAGCGATGATAAAACGGTAATGATATGGGATGTTGCTTTCTAAAAGTAGCGTTTGATAACGCGCAGCTTATGTGTATAGCGTTTTAGCTCCTCAGAGTAAATCCCCTGCGAATCCAGCGTATCTATCTTTACCTTTCCTGATGCATGGATGATCTCTCCATTGCCTAAAACAATACCTACGTGTGTAATGCGGCCATCGGCATTATCAAAAAAAGCCAGGTCGCCAAAGCGTGATGTAAGGACAGACTCTACTTCGCGGCCTTCCTGGGCCTGCTGCCAGGCATCGCGCTTTAGCTGATAGCCTTTTAGCCTGAAAACAGCCTGTGTAAAGCCCGAGCAATCGATGCCCCAATGGGTACGCCCGCCCCAAAGGTACGGAGCATTTAAAAACGACATGGCAATATTCCGCAGGTTATCAGTCTCGCCTATCTCACCGATAATTTCAACTTTTTGGTTCCCAATGTAGCTGGTTGTACCTTCCAAAAAAGCAAGTGAACTACCCGCAGGCAGGTAAATAATAGAATTATCAATAATTTTCCAGGCTTGGGTAACTGCACGGTAAGTACGCGGCGGCGGCGATTGCTGCAAACGTTTATAAGCCAGATGGCCAAGTGTAGTAACATGCAATCGGTCTATCCAGCCCGTATATTCATCAACGGCAGTAGTTATCTGCACCCATTTCTCTTTCCACTCCAAAATCTCAAAAGCTTCGCCAAATAACACTTGCGAAACCATTTCACTTCGGTCACTCGGCTCGGCACGCAGGGGTATTACAGCGAGGTTACAGATTCCGTATTCCATAATAATTACTAACGATAGAAGACGTTAATTTAGGCAAAATTGTTGTATAAAAATAAAAAAGGGGAAGCGTAAAGCGCATCCCCTTCATTATAAATATTTTAATATTAGTTAGCCGTTAGCGTGCAACCAGTCTTTTTTAGCATGTAATTCTTCTTCGGTTTCGCGTACGTCTTCATCATCCACACAGCAATCAACCGGGCAAACAGCGGCACATTGCGGCTCATCATGAAAACCAACACACTCGGTACACTTATCCGGTACGATATAGTAAATATCGTCAGATAAAGCAGCCTGGGTTTCCTCTGCATTTATTGTATTACCGTCGCCAAAATCAATTATTCCTTTCAGCGCGGTTCCATCGCTAAAGCGCCATGCAGCACCAGCGTCGTATATTGCATTATTAGGGCACTCCGGTTCGCAGGCTCCACAGTTAATGCATTCGTCGGTGATTATAATCGCCATATTATTTAAAAATTCTTAAGTACTTAGTTTACCTTTGCCCCAAAATTCGGGCTTGCAAATATAACAAAAAAAGCGTTTAAGGGTTTAATCCCTTTACATATATATGTCAAAATTTAATATTACCGATACCGTAAATACATTTTCTGAACTGGGACGCATTTTGGTCGCGCCGGATGCCGAGCTGGACAACATCATTGAGACCGAGCGCCATTATAATGCCTGGTTTACACCGGAAAGTGTACGCAGTGCTGTAACGGCCATCGGACAAATGCTTAACCCTACCGATCTGGAGAAATGGCTAAGCAACTATTCTATCCAGTCAGAAAGCAATAAAAAGGTTGGATTGGTACTGGCCGGCAACATCCCTATGGTGGGCTTTCATGATGTACTTTGTGTATTGGTAACCGGTAACTATGCACTGATAAAAGCATCTTCACAAGATGCCCGGCTGATAAAATATGTGCTGAATAAACTGGTAGAGATCGATCCTGCCTACGCAACTCAGTTTAGTTTTGTGGAGAGACTGGAAGGTTTTGATGCCATCATTGCCACAGGCAGCAACAACACTTCGCGATACTTTGAATACTATTTTGGCAAAGTGCCTAACATCATTCGTAAAAACCGCAACAGCATTGCCCTGCTCACCGGCGATGAAACTACTGAAGAATTGAGCGCTTTGGGTCATGACATCTTCGATTATTTTGGTTTAGGATGCCGTAATGTTTCCAAAGTTTTGGTGCCGGATGGCTATAACTTCAACAAGTTTTTTGAATCGATAGAGCATTTTGCACCCATCATTCATCATCATAAATACAATAATAATTACGATTACAATAAATCTATCTATCTGGTTAACCGTGATGAACATTTTGATAATGGCTTCCTAATGATTGAACAGGATGAGAAACTAACCTCGCCCCTGTCCGTAGTGTTTTACAATACCTACACCGATCTGCAACAAGCACAAGAGCAACTGCAACAGCTAAGCGATAACCTGCAATGCATTGTTACCGATGCTAAGATAAATGTGCCCAACCAGATAGTGACCTTTGGCCAAAGCCAGCACCCTCAGCTATGGGATTATGCCGACGGCGTGGATACGATGGAGTTCTTGTCTAATCTTTAAATTTACAATACCTTTGGATTGTGAGGCGAAAGGTGAAAGCTAAAAGGTATTGAAATCTTACCTTTAACCTTCACTCCTTTTACCTTTAACCTTTAAATAATGTACATCATAAAAGTAAAAGGCGTTGCCAAAATACCCGATTACGTGCAGCTGAGGGATGATAAATTCACCTTACTGGCTTACTTCAGGGTGGATAGGCCCGAGAAATCGTTAGAAAAAATTGGCTTGGCCGACCGCTACGATTACATTATGGGTATTGTTAAAGAACTGCCCTTTGGTAAAATATTAAAATTAGAGCTGTAAATAAAATGATCGGAAACTCTATCATAAAACTTAATAACGTAGATATTTTTCAGCAAAAGCATCTGGTGCTGAGCAATGTTAACCTGCATATTGATAAAGGCGACTTTGTGTGGTTGATAGGTCAAACCGGCTCTGGTAAAAGTAGCTTGCTGAAAGTTATTTATGGCGATCTGAACATAGCAGCTGGTACCGGCCACGCCTGCGGTTATGAGTTAAGCAAACTTGCAACAAAAGACATCCCTTTCTTGCGCCGCAAGTTGGGAATCGTTTTTCAGGATTTTCAGTTATTGACAGACCGCTCGGTTGAGCAAAATCTGCAATTTGTGATGCGCGCCACCGGCTGGACAGAGAAAGCCCAGATTGCCGAGCGTATTTTAGACGTATTGGAGAAAGTTGGCCTGCGCTCTAAACTTAAAAAGATGCCGCATGAACTATCTGGCGGCGAGCAGCAGCGTGTGGTTATTGCGCGAGCCTTGCTGAATAATCCCGAGATTATCCTGGCCGATGAGCCGACGGGTAATCTTGACCCCGATACTTCTGAAGAAATTGTATTATTGCTTAAACAAATAAGCCAAAGCGGCACTGCCGTTGTGGTTGCCACGCATGATTATCATATCATCCGCACCTTTCCGTCGCGCATCATCAAATGCGAGAACGGTAAAGTATTAGAAGATGTGCAGATAGCGTAATAGTTATTAGAAAGTAGAGACCAGAGATTAGTGTCGCCGGGCAAAATGATCGGTACATCTCTGTTACTGCCATGTAAGCAGACTGATAACTGATAACAAGTCACAAAACACGATAATTCACTGTCACAGTGTCCGCTTTAGCCTAATGGCAGGATACTTGATTGGCACTACTTGCTATGAATTTTAACGATATGTTGAAGAAAAAAAATAAAGAAAATTCAGAAATGCCTGAAAATGCTGTCGAGACAACGACAGAAAACGGACAAGAAGAAACTGTTGAAACCGAAGCAACACCAAGTGCAGAGGATAAACTGAAAGATGAACTTGCCCAGGCTAATGATAAATATTTAAGGTTATACGCGGAGTTTGACAATTTTAGACGCCGTACCATTAAAGAACGCGAAGAAGCCCGTAAAACCGAAGGTAAAGATGTTATTGTAGCGTTATTACCTGTGTTAGATGATTTTGAGCGTGCGTTGCGTGCAATGGACAAAGCTACCGAAGTATCATCTGTTAAAGAGGGTGTTGAACTGATTCAGAACAAGCTTAAGGGTGTACTTACCCAAAAGGGCTTAAAAGAAATGAAATCAATAGGCCAGCCATTTGACGCCGATATCCACGAAGCCGTAACCAGCGTACCGGTACCTGATGAGCAAAAAGGCCAGGTTATTGACGAAATGGAAAAAGGCTACGAGCTTAATGATAAAGTTGTCCGTTTTGCAAAAGTTATTGTAGGGGCATAAGTTAAGGACTGGAGAGGACTGACTTTTGAATAAGTAAATCCTTTTATTTCCCTGATAATTTAAACAAAAATTGATATATTAATGTGCTGAATGTTAGAGAT
>JAESTD010000050.1 GCA_016763755.1 Mucilaginibacter sp. | reverse complement strand
GATTTTTATCATATTTTAAGGTCATCTTGCGCAATGGGAACTCTGGCTCATTATCTTTATAAAGTTTAAAATCAAATGCTTTTACAAGGAAATCACTGAAAGAATAGGCAAGAAACATTGCTGTTTGTGTATCTTGTAATTGAAAAGCTTTGCAATACATATGGAAGCCAATTCCATCATCAAGAACCTGATCTAAGTTTTCGGGGTGATTAATAGGCGCGGCTATCTTTTGTTCAATTTTATTATCAATAAAATAGCTTTGAATCATTTTAAGACAACCATCTAAAATGCCATCACTTTCGTCCAAATGCTCTTCGGTGTATCGCTTTTTAAAATATTCTTCAGAATAAACCCCGGTGAAATTAGATTCTTTATTATCTGAGTTATTTTTAGATGAAAAGAGTTTTTTGAAAAAATTCATGAGCATATTCTATTTAAATGATTACCGATAAGATAAGCGCAAATGGTGCCATTTATGTTATAAATATTATTGAGCTTCGTTTTCGAAATACTTAAGAACTAATTCCGTACCATCAAACACCGCGTAGGTATTATAATTTACCCATTCGCCTAAATTCACATAGCGAGAATTATCCGGCAGTGCAATATCCAACGGAATATGGCGGTGGCCAAACACGAAATAATTAAAATAACGGGTTTTAAGCACCTCGCGCGAGAAGGTTTCTAACCACTCCTGCTGGTGTTGTTGTTTGTAAGTATCCTTAGCACCCGCTATACGGCTGCGCCTTGACCATGCATTGGCTATACCCACCCCAAAATTTGGATGTAACCTTGCAAAAAGCCATTGACAAGCCTTGCTCCTGAAAAATTTCTTAAGAAATTTGTAAACATTATCACCGGGGCCAAGGCCATCACCATGGTGCAGATAAAAAGTTTTACCGTTGCGTTCAATCTCCAGTTCATTACTTACGATGGTTGCACCGAGCTCCTGCACCAGGTAATCGAACATCCACATATCGTGATTACCCTTAAAAAAGTAAAGCTTTACACCGCTATCTGCCAATTGGGCCAGTTTGCCCAGAAAACGCACATAGCCTTTAGGGATAACGGTTAAATACTCGAACCAAAAATCAAAAATATCGCCCATTAAGGACAGTTCGGCAACATCGTCTTTGATCATATCCAGCCAGCGGATAACACGGTCTTCCCGCTCGCGTGACGAAGCATAACTAACCGCACCTAAATGAAAATCTGAAGCGAAATATAAATTTTTACCCACCGGCATACAGCCGCAAAAGTACAGGAATAATTAACAGATGACAAATAGGGTTTTAAAGGCATTCATTCTCCCGATAGTTGTCGAGAGATTAATCAGTAGTCAAGATTTGCATTCTCAGGTGGCATAGTTTGTAACCTTTTGGCAAAATAAATATCCCAGCTACGCTGCTGCTGGCGGTTAACCATGTGTTCGGTATCCTGATCGTAATTTTGATTAAGCTGTTTGTATTTGGCATCAATGTTATTGAAGATGTCCATGGCTTCCTGCCGGTAGTTTGAGGTGAAACGGGTGCGACTCATGGCGCGCAAAACCTCTTGCTGTTCCAGGAAAGCTATATTGTAATGACCTTGTTCGTGTTTCAGGATCTCTGCAAGCTGGGCATTAGTGGTAATGCGCGAGCGGTCTAACCACGATTTATAGTTATTAACTATCAAACGAACATTGAAGTGCAGGATATACTCTCCATTACTGTGGTTAGCTTGATATTTAAAATCGATAGTGCAATTGGTGTAAGCAACAACGCCCCGACCATTTGGTCGCGGCGTGCCTAAAAAATCTGCTTCGGTAAGGGTGCGGAACGATTGTGCCTTAACCGGTTTTGCTGCAAAGCATAATATTGTGATTGCGCACACAGCGCACAATTTGATCAGTCTCATCTAATGCCGTCTGGAGTAAAATAAATTTACTTTTTGACGCCCTCAGTATGTAAATGGTTTAAAGCCATCATTTCTTTCATGGTGCGCTGCATGGCATCGCTCGATCCATCAAGGAAAATTACGTTACCTTTTGAGTTTTCTGAGAAGTGTTTGATAGATTCTGTCCACATGGTGAACAGTATAACCGAAGTATCCATATTGGCTTCCTGCATCTCTTTTGCGGCAACCGTCATACCTTTGGCTACTTCTTCGCGGAACAGGGCTATACCCTGGCCCCTTAATTGGGCTGCCTGGCGCTCGGCCTCGGCAGAGATTTTGATGGCATTACCCTCAGCCTCGGCGGCTTTAGTTTTGGTGATCAACAATGCTTGGCCCTCGTTCTCGGCAGCAGCTTTAAGGTTGTTTGATGCTACAACCTGGCTCATCGATTTCATGATCACATCATCAAAGGTAATATCGTTTAATTGAAGATCTTGCAGATGGTAGCCCCAGCCTTCCAGGATATTGTCTAATTGTTCTTTAACGTGTTCAACAATATCACGGCGAAGGATCAGTACCTCGCTTTGGCGTTTGGTGGCCACAAATGCGCGGATAGAGCCCTCAACAGTGCGGATCAAAGCTTGCATCAGGTTGCGCTCGTCAACAAATTTGAAGGCTACGTTTTTGATGGTCTCTTCTTCCTGGTTTAGTACCGAGTAAAGCAGCATGGCCTTGAAATATACATTAGCCTGGTCGAACGTTACGGCCTGAAACTCCAGTTCAACCGAGCGGTTCTGGATAGATATTTTTGAGTAGATATTCTCTATCAGCGGGATCTTGAAATTTAAGCCCGGCGTAAGTATGCGGCGATATTTACCAAACACAGTTATCACCACAATTGTACCCTGTTTAACAGTTACAAATGATGAGAAAACAACAATTACAATAAAAAATAAAAAGAGATAAAGTAAGATCGATGAGGCTTCCATTTAGGTTGTATTTTTTATAAATGTAGTTAATTTGCAGAAATTACAACAAGAAAAACGATGGCTGAACAGGATGGTTACGAGCAAATAGTAATTGATAACATTGCAACGTATGGTTGTCATCTGGTAATGATAGAAGCTGATAACTATCTGCCAGCATTTGTTTACTCTATCGGCCTTTATGAAAGCTTTGGGCATCCCGAGATTATTTGCGTTGGGTTGAATACTGATACTATGGGGCACCTCATTAACGATATTCGCGACGGTGCCAAAGAAGGGAAACACGTTGAGGCAGGGAAGGCATATCCGGATTTTATAAAGAATTTTGATGTGCTGTTCTTAGAGGTTGATAAAACTTGTTACAAGGATTACGTGGGATACGCATCATGGTTTTATAAAGGCAAAGATTACCCTGTGCTGCAAATGGTGTGGCCGGATAAGCAAAATAAATTTCCTTGGGAGGATGGTTTTAATGAAGACTGGAAATATAAGCAGCCTTTGCTGGACAGAAATGCAGAGTTCAGATTCTATGAAAGTGAAAACCTTGGCGTTTACACTACCAGCGATGCCTTAGAAGGTGCACCCGTTCTGCACGTTTATCATAACGAAAATGGCGACTGGCAATTTCATACCAGTTTAGAACCTGATATTAAAGATGCGAAACTTGTTTGCCTAAAACATCTCGTAGAAGCCGACCCTTCGTTAAATTCTATTTACTACTTACAATATGGTTGGGCTGCGTCGCGAGCTGAACGCGATGCAGAATGGCAGCTCGAAGAATATCCCGATGAAGAAGATGATGGCGATTAAAAGTGAAACACTACACCGCCTGCCAGATCGTATCTACAAACCAATCTTTGCTATCGCTGAAAAGAGTTAACGGTTTAAAACCCGATTTACGTGCCATCTCATCTATCTGCTCCACAGCATATTTTTGCGAGATCTCCATGTAGATATATTCATCTTTAGCAAAGCTGATAGTTTCCTCACCGATCTTTACATCTTGTGCAGCCCCGCTAATCAGGTAGCTTTTGCAGGCTCCTGTCTCAGGGTCATACATGGCATAATGATCAAACTGGTTTACATTAAAGTTTGCGCCCAATTCGCGGTTCGTACGTTCCAGCAAGTTAAGGTTGAAGCGTTTGGTGATGCCCTTTCTATCATTGTAGGCAGCAAGTACGGTTGCGGGGTTTTTCTTCAGGTCTACGCCGATCAGCAGCATATCGCCGGGCGAGAGATGTTTACGCAGTTCATTGCAGAAACCTTCTGCATCAGCCACCGGCATGTTACCGATGTTTGAACCAAGGAACATCACCACCTTACGTTTATCAGATATCGCTGCAGCTTTTTTCAGCATATCGAAATACTCACCGTTAAGACCGGTGATCTCAATGCCGGGTAGCGTAACCGGCAAGGTCATGTTCAAGTAAGAGATCACATTGTCTGATATATCGATAGGCAAATAAGTAAAATCGGCCTCGTTATCTATCAGGTGCTTTAACAATTTCGTTGATTTGGTAGCATCACCCGCACCCAGTTCTATCAGGTCGAACGCATCGCCATTACCAATCAATGCTTTGCAGATATCAGCAGTTTGATTGGTAAAGATCTCCATTTCACAATTGGTTGGATAGTACTCTTCGCAGTTCATCAGATCCTGGAAAAGCTTATCGCCATGGGCATCATAAAAATATTTTGAATCGAGATGCTTTGGTGTAGACGTTAATCCGGCCATCACGTCTTTGTAGAATTGACAGTCGGTGATGTCCATGTGTTCTCCGTTTGCGGTCTGTGTTAATACTTGTGGTGCCATATGTGATGTTTAAGTTTTTTATTTAGCCAAACGTATGCCAGTAAATTGCCAGCGTAGTTCGGGCTGAAAAAAATTGCGGTAGGTAATGCGACTATGATCAGGCGAAGTAACCTCTGATGCCCCGCGCAGTACCTGCTGGCCTACCATAAATTTGCCGTTATATTCGCCAATAGCGCCGGGAGCTTTCGCGAATCCGGGGTATGGCAGGTATGCACTTTCCGTCCATTCCCAGCGCAATCCCCAGTTAAATTGGGTAGCTGCCACTTCCCACTCAAATTCCGTCGGCAGGCGCAGGCCTTTCCATGATGCATAGGCATAAGCCTCATAAAAGCTGACATGGTTCAATGGCTCGTGCCAGTTTATAAGCTGCAAACCATGGAAAGTATAGTTATGCCATTTACCATCTATCTGGTGCCAGTACATGGGGGCTTCAATGTGGTTAGTGTTTACCCAATCCCAGCCGGCTGCATGCCAGTGGCGAAAATCGTGATAACCGCCGGCCTCAATAAATTCTAAATATTCGGCGTTGGTGACAAGGTTAGGACTTATCTCAAAATTGTTCAGGTAAACCTTGTGGCGGTTTAGTTCATTGTCAAAAGAGAAACCTTCGCTGTTAAAGCCTACTTCGTAAACGCCTTCTTTAATCTTGATGAAATCGCCATCAACAGAATGCACCTTAGGTACTACCCAATCTTTTGAATAAGCAGGAAATAAAGGGTTATGCCCAAGGATGTATTTAATATCGGTCAGTAACAATTCCTGGTGCTGCTCTTCGTGGTTAAAGCCGAGGATAATTAATTCACGAATATCATCGTTTATATCGCCGCAGGCTAAAAAATTGTACATGGCATCATCCACATATTTTCGGTAACGTTTTATGTCTATAACCGTTGGGCGGCTTAAATTGCCTCTGTCTGTACGGATAACGCGGGTGCCCACGCTCTCGTAATAGCTGTTGAAAACGAAATTATAGTTAGGATCAAATTCCTGGTATTCGGCAAAGTAGGGCTTCAGGATAAAGGTTTCAAAAAACCATGTGGTATGCCCAATGTGCCACTTAGGCGGACTCACATCCGCCACGGGTTGCACAACGTAATCTTCGGTTTGCAGCGGTTCGCAAATTGCGTCCGTTCGCTGGCGTACTTTTTTGTAACAGTCCGCTAAGTCCATAGGTATTATTTAGTATCTAAATAGCGTTTAAGGTCAGAAATTGTTTTAATATGCAGCTCATCTGCCTGCTGCCTGCGCATCATTAATGCATAGGCATTATTAAAGCCAATTGGCTTTAGCCATTTTATATTATAACGCTTCTCAAACTCGGTTTTGACGTAATTGTACGTGTTATCCTTATTGCCGTGCAATTGCTCAACCACTTTTAGCGGCGCTTGCAAAATGGCCAGTAAACCGGTACCTGTATATTCTGGGTACACATCTATCTGGTTGTTTGTCATGGCATCAAACACTATTTTGGTGCCGCCAAGGCCTGTTTTAGTTTCCACGCCGTAATTGGTATAACCTTTAATGAGCATGCTGTAGATATTGGTAAGGATATATTGCTCACCAAATATCTTAGAACCCAGGCGTACCACCTGCCCGCCGCTTTGCTGCGGATTTTTGTACAAACCTTTTGCCTGCAGAAAATCTTTAGCAACCCGCTCGGGCGTTTGGTGAAGATAGTCGGTGCGGTAGTTTAAATCCGTCATCACCGAATCATTTATCAGTCCCGAAAGTTTGTTTAATGTCTTTTCCAGTTCGGGGAGTTTTTGCAGCGCTTCTTCGCGCACTATTGGTGCTGCGTAATAAGGCGGGAAGATCTTTTTGTCATCATCCAAGACAATAAGATTGTAAGCCTTCAATCGACCATCGGTTGAGTACCCACTGATGACATCCAGTTCTTTTTCCTGCGCAGCTTTGTACATTACGGCATCGCTGATGACGATGGTATGGATCTTTAATCCGTATTTGCTTACCAGGCCAAGGTTGCCGTCCTGCCTTCCCATAAACTCGGGGGTAAAGCCGGCGGTGAGCTTACCGCCATAGGCTGATGGGATAAAGTACAGACAGGATAATATTACCAATAACACAGGCGCTACTTTTACCGCTCCTTTAACTTTTTTAAAGTTGAGTTTTTGCAACAGGGAAAGCAGAAAATCAAACAAAATGGCCAAACATGCTGCCGGGATTGCGCCCGCCAATATCATGTTGGTATTGTTAAGGGAAATGCCGCCGAAGATAAACTCGCCCAAACCACCTGCTGCAATGTATGATGCCAGTGTAGCCACGCCCACATTGATAACTGTGGCGGTACGGATCCCCGCCAGAATCACCGGCATGGCCAATGGAAGCTCCACTTTAAAAAGTACCTGCCATTTACTCATCCCCATGGCTACTGCAGCTTCTTTTACGGTGCCATCAACACCGGTAATGCCGGTGTAAGTATTTCTGATGATCGGCAGCAAGGCGTAAAGCAATAAAGCTACGATAGCAGGTTTTGCGCCGATGCCTAACAGCGGTATCATAAAACCCAATAACGCGATGCTCGGGATGGTTTGCAGGATGCCCGCTATACCTAATACAGTGCCTGATAATTTGCGTACCCGCGAAATATAGATACCCAGCGGCAGGCCGATAAGTACTGCGATAAACAACGAAATAAACGTTAACCCGATATGCTGCATGGTTTGCACCAGTAGCTTATCGCTTTGCTGCTGCATAAATTCCCAAAGGGTTTGCTGATGTTCATTCATTGTGCAGCCTGATTTTTAAATTGTGAATAGGCAGACAACAATTGATCGAACGTAACTGAGCGCACTTCTTTACTTTGCTGATTAAGGATGTTAATGTTCTCGCGCGGGTAAAATTTGAAAGTATCCAAAGCTTCCCAGATACCTGCTGTGGCAGCTAATTGCGAGGTGTTGATGCGACGGCCATCCAAAGGCAGATATTCCCATACATCGCTTAGTTTGATGGTTTTTAGCTCCAGTTGCAGGTGCTGCTCCTTCAGAAAGTCTTTTACGAAATTATTAACAGGGTTAAAGAGTAATTCGTTGGCCGTACCTATTTGTACTATTTCGCCTTTATCCATCAAAGCTATACGATCAGCCAGTTCAAAAGCCTCCTGTACATCATGGGTTACTATGATGATGGTTTTGCGTTTCAGCTCGTCCAAAACCTTAAACTCGGCATGGATCTTTGATCGGGTAACATTATCCAGCGCACCAAAAGGTTCATCCATTAACAGCACAGGGGCATCGGCTACTAAAGCCCGTGCCAGGCCTACGCGCTGTTGCTGCCCGCCGCTTAACTCATTGGGATAGGAGTTGAGATAGTCTTTGGAAAGGTGTAATTTTTCTAAAAGCTCAATGGTGCGCTTTTCGGTTTTTGCTTTGTCCCACTTCAAAAGATTGGGGACAACGGCGATATTCTCGGCAACGGTGTAATGTGGGAAAAGTCCGTTGTTTTGCAAAACGTAGCCCATGTTGCGGCGTAACTCTTCTGCGGGCTGATTGAGAATATCTTTTCCGTCTACCTCAATAGTGCCACTATCCGGTTCTATCAAACGGTTAAGCATTTTTAGGGTAGTAGTTTTACCACAACCGCTTGTGCCCAATAGCGCCATTGTTTCGCCTTCGGCTACCTCAAAGGAGATGTTTTTTACCGCGGTTGTTGCGCCGAATGTTTTTACCAGGTCTTTTACTTTTATCATCGGGCCGCTAATCCTCTAAGGTCATAAATAAATTATTAAGCGACTCGGAGTAGGTTGGGTGCGCAAACACGCAATAGCGGATGCGGTCGTAAGTAATACCGCCTTCCATAGCCATTTGCAGCACGCTCATGATCTCGCCACCCTCGGTACCCACAATGGCTACCCCCAATATCTTTTTAGTTTTAGTGTCCACTACAGCCTTCATCATGCCGCGGGTGTCGCCGGTTTCTATCGCCCTTGCCACATGCGACATTTGTAGTTTGGCCACTTTATAGTCGAGACCTTTTTCTTTAGCTTCGGTCTCGCTGATTCCCACACGTCCCAGTTCCGGGTCGGTAAACATACAATATGGGACAGGCCTGTTGCGTGTGCTGAGGTTTTGGCCCTCTATCAGGTTGCGGTAAACGATAGTGTAGTCGTTGTAAGAGATATGCGTAAACGCGGGGCCACCTTTAACATCGCCAAGGGCATAGATGCCTTTAACGTTAGTTTCCAGTTTGGTATTTACTGGGATGTAACCTTTTCCATCGGTTTTAACACCGGTTTTATCCAGCCCTAAAGTATCTGTTTGCGGGGCTCGACCAACGGCTATCAGCACATGACTGCATTTGACTTTTTCTTCATTATCGCCAACTTTTACGGTGGCCGTTATTTTGCCCTTTTCTTTCTGTTTAAAGCGGGCAACTTTAGCATTGGTATGTATATTGATGTTTTCCTGCTGAAGAATGCGGGTGAGCTCCAAAGAGATATCTTCATCTTCATGAGCCAGTATCCGGCTTGATTTTTCGATAATGGTAACCTTACTGCCGAAACGCGCAAACATCTGCCCAAACTCCAGGCCGATATAGTTACCGCCCAGTATCACCAGATGCTCGGGCACTTTCTCCAGATCAAGGATGGTGGTTGAGGTCAAAAAATCCATCTCATCTATCCCTTCAATATCATGTGGGATAACGGGCGTGCCACCGGTGTTAATAAAGATCTTATCCGCCTTAAATTCTTTTACGCCATCTTTTTTGGTGCGTACACTGATGGTTTTCTCACCGGTAAAAGTTGCATCGCCAAAAAGTACATCAAGGTTTTTGGTTTCCTGTGCGGCTTTTAAGCTACCGTTGCGAGATTTCAACAGGATGTCATCCTTATGCTTCTTTATCTGGCGCATATCAACCTTGTAGCCTTTTATAGTGACGCCCATATCGTTACACTTGCTGGCCAAATAAGCCACGCGGGCGCTGGCAACCATGGTTTTGGTGGGCGTGCAGCCGTCATTAATACAAGTGCCGCCATAAAAGCGCTTTTCAACTATCAGGGTTTTCATGCCGGAGAGTGCCAGCTTTTTAGCCAGCGGTGCTCCCGCCTGCCCAGATCCTATCACTATCGCATCGTACTGTTTCATAATTAGTCGGTTATTTTCACCCCTTTCCAGAAAGCAATGTAGCCGGCAATTTTTGATGCTGCCTCTTTTGGCTCGGGATAGTACCACGCCGCATCCCTGTTTTGCTCACCATCAACTTCCAGACTGTAATAAGAAGCTACACCTTTCCATGGGCATGTAGATTGTGTGCTGCACTCGCGCAGAAACTCGGGCTTTACACTTTCTTTTGGGAAATAGTGGTTATTTTCAACTACGATAGTATCATCGCTCTCGGCGATAACCTGGTTGTTCCAGATGGCTTTCATTTGCAGGTGCGTTATGATGATAAATATAGCTTATCAAATCGCTGTTATAATTCACTAAAGTGAACTATTGTTTGTGCGGAACAAAATTTCTGACTGAAAATCAGCGCATTAAAATTTTTGTAAAAAATAATTTTATTTTTATTCTTAATCGTATATCTTTGCAATCCCAAAATAAGGGAAACGAAATCAAAAACGTTGAACTTAAAATGGCCCGTTCGTCTAGGGGTTAGGACAGGAGATTTTCATTCTTCAAACAGGGGTTCGATTCCCCTACGGGCTACATTAAATTGCGAAATCCGCGAAACTTCACCGAAAGTTCGCGGATTTTTTGTTTTCACATACAAGATTCCGTACAATTTAGCGAAGATAAGTGCTAACAGTTTTTCTACTATGTAACTGTTGTTGACATTGTGTTATCATTCTAATTGCCCGCCCCTAACACACTCAATGTTACAAACGAAAGACTGATATATCCTATCCCGTTCCCTGGAGATTCAGATCAATACAAAACTGACTCAAAATGCGGCGTATCAAATTTAAACATTATCATTTTTTACAAGAAGTTAGGATTGTTCTGGCCCTATTTTAATAGTGATCCATTAACGCTACTGTTTTTTGGATTCTTTAATTAACTTCAACAATGATCCTTAAAAAGTTATTTAAATCGAAATTATCTACTGTTGTTCTAACGTCGCTTGTTGTTACTTCGCCGGTTCTTGCACAATTGAAGCAAAAAAGGGATGCAGACATGAGTAGCCGCCTGCCTGTGGCGACCGATCGATTGTACAAAAATTTCCTCACGCCACCAGATCAGGCGAAATCTAAGGTCTACTGGTTTTGGATCTACAACCGTGTTACCAAAGAAGGAATCACGCGCGATCTGGAAGAGTTTAAAGCAAAGGGCATAAGCGGAGTAAATATGATTTGCAACGGCGGCTACGCAGGCAAAGCGCCCTTGCCAGGGGTTAAATTTCTGGGCGATGAATGGAGGGAGCTGTTTCGTTATGCTATAAAGGAAGCTAAACGGTTAAATATTGAATTTGGATTTAACCTTGCCGGTGGATGGACAATGATGGGCCCTTTAGTTGCACAGGATGATGCCATGAAAAAAGTGGTATCTACTCATGTAACGATAGATGGCGGGAAATATTCAGGCAAATTGGAGAAGCCGGAAACGGTAGAATGCTATTACCACGAGATAATTGTTCAAGCCTTCCCATTAAAAGCAGATAGCACGCTCGACCCGGACAAAGTGATCGATGTTTCTGCAGGGCTGCGCGAGAACGGCCAGTTTGATTGGGAATTCCCGAAAGGTAAATGGGTTATCTTGCGGAGCGGTTACACACTTACCGGGCACCCCTGGAGTAAATGGAAGGCCTATCCCGAGGGCGATACGTTTGAAGGCGGAGAGGGGTATGAGATAGACTATTTGAGTAAGAACGCCTTAAAACGCTATTTCGATAATCTGGGCAATACCGTTATCACCGAGGCAAAAAAAGCAGGCGGAAAAATAGATTATCTGTGGTGCGATAGTTGGGAATGCGGAAAGCTAACCTGGACGCAGCAATTCCGGGCAGATTTTAAAAAGTTCAGAGGGTATGATCTGATGCCTTATTTGCCTGCGCTTGCCGGTTTCAAAGTCACAAATGAGGACGTGGCTGAACGCTTTCGTGAAGATTTTGACAAAACCATACAAGATTGCATTGCCGAAAATTTTTACGGCTACTTTGCTGAACTATGCCACAACAATGGCATGCGGGTGGGTTTTGAAGCGGGCGGCCCCAATGATATTCCTCCGATAGATGTATTATAGAACTTTAGTACAAGCGATATACTTGCCGGCGAATTTTGGGTTAACGGTCACCGCGGCGCTAAGGGCGGATATAACAAAAACAGGATGTCACGTCTTAACCTTAAGCAAACGGCTACCGCTGCACATGTTTATGGTAAGCGCCAGGCCGAGGCCGAAGCATTTACCGAGCAACAAAAGGATGCTACGCATTGGACATTGGGGCCATCCGACCTGAAACCTTATGCAAATGACGCCTTTTGTGAAGGCGTCAATCGTTTATTATTACACTCTGCAACCTGCCAGCCACCGTCTGATGGTAAACCCGGCTATGAATACTGTGCCGGAACGCATTTCACACCAAACGTTACCTGGTGGAATCAATCCAAAGAATTTTTTAATTATCTCAACCGATGCCAGTATATGTTGCAGAAAGGGCTATTTGTAGCTGATGTTTGTTTTTATTTAGGGGAGAGGCCGCCTCTGCTGGCTCCGCCAAAATATAATGTTCCGGGCCTTGGTACAGGGTACGATTGCGACTACGCCAATCCCGATGTACTATTAAACAGAATGACGGTTAAAGATGGCCGTATCATACTTCCCGATGGCATGAATTACCGGATGCTGGTTTTGCAGGACTGCCCATCACCGGTAAAGGATATAGCCGATGAGGTGGGGCGATACCAGGGACTACAGGTTTCCTCGGTGCCTTCCAGGACCATGTCGGTAGCGGTCATAAAGAAAATAAGGTCGCTCATTGAAGCCGGTGCTACGGTTGTTGGCGCCCCGCCTGAGAATGCAGGTGGGTTAGCAAGCTATGCACAAGCCGATGTTGAAGTTAAAAATATAGCGCATGAACTTTGGGGTGATCTGGATGGAAAGAACAAGAAAGAGAAAAAAATAGGTAAAGGCAGGCTGATATGGGGCACAACGCCACGCGAGTTATTGCTGCAAGACCGGGTAGTTCCGGATTTTGAATATGAAGGACTAAATAATGATGCTGATGATTTCGATTACATCCACCGGAGAGCGGAGAAAACCGATATCTACTTTGTAATAAACCGCACTAATAAACAGCAGAACCGCGAGTTTAGCTTTAGGGTAGGTGACAGGGTACCCGAGATATGGGATGCCGTTACCGGGCGCAAATACGATGCAACCAATTACACCGTAAAAAATGGAATCACTACAATGGAGCTCAATTTTGATGTATTTGGCTCGTACTTTATTGTATTCAACAAACCACTTGGCCCAAATGCAACAGGAAAGGGCAAAAGCAATTTTTTAACCTTTACGGGGCTACAGGAGTTAAACGGCAACTGGAAGGTAGCCTTTGACACGAAATGGGGAGGCCCGGCAAGTACTGATTTTCCGGAGCTGATCAGTTGGACGGACAGGCCGGAAGAAGGTGTTAAGTCTTACTCAGGTACGGCAACCTATAGTAAAACATTTAACTTGCAGAAACCGGTTAACGGCAAGCCTATATATTTAGAATTGACCGATGTGAAAAATGTCGCCGAAATAAAGCTTAATGGCAAACCGCTTGGCGTTTTATGGTGTGCACCATGGCGGGTCAATATTAGCAACGCTGTGAAGGCATCAGGTAATGTGCTGGAGATATCGGTAACCAACTTGTGGTGCAACCGTGTTGTTCATGATCTTAGTTTGCCGGTTTCGTCGCGTATTACCAAAACGCACGAATCATTTCGGTTTGATATGCTGAATGTGAATACCCCAATGTTGCCATCGGGTTTGTTAGGAAAAGTTAAGATAGTGATGTCAAATTAGGATATAATTTATAACCCGTTAATTATTAATCTTTTTTAAAAGCTTGTTGAGTGCAATTTAAATTCTAAAAAACTTTAATCAACAAATGAGAGGATTTTCAACGATGAACCATGTCCTGCCAGGAAAAGATCTGCAGATCACTTAATGCAATAGTCTGATTATAAAGCGCTGTAATTAAAGAAAGGCGAAGATTTGTATTGACTGTGTCACTGATCACCTGTTATCCAGCATCATCAATGCCGACAGAGAGAAACTCTATAAATGTAAAATAAGCTATGTTTTAAAAGAGTACGGGGTTTTATTGATTCTCATAACATTTTCTGAATTTACTTGGAGTTTTACCCTACTTGGATTTAAATACTGTAGAAAAATAATTCGGGTTAGAGAACCCCACCATGTAGGTGACCTCGGCTATGGTCAGGTCTTCGGTACTAAGCAGCATTCGTGCCTGTTATACTGATCCATCGTTTACTAAGGCCTTGCCTTTCATGTCGAGTTCAAAAGACTGGCCGGTTATCAGATACGCAGACGTATTACTTATGAAAGCTGAAGCATTGATAGAACTTAACCGTGAAACAGAAGCTTTGTCCCTCATAAATGCCATCAGAACCAGGGCAAAAGCAAGCACTGCACTATTGAAACAAGCCGATGGCAGCGCAACATCCAACTACTTAATGAATACTTATCAGCCGGGAGTGAATTGCGTGTGGACGAATGCATACGCCAAACAGGCCTTACGTTTTGAGCGCCGGCTTGAATTCGCTATGGAAGGGTATCATTTTTATGATTTGGTGCGCTGGGGGATTGCAGCTGATTTTATAAATAATTACTTTGCAGTAGAAAAGAACCGGACGCCGCATCTTGCAGGCGCTGCCTTCAAAAAAAACAGGGATGAGTATTTACTTATTCCTCAAAATCAGATTAACTACAGTAAGGGCCTTTATAAACAAAACTCCGGATGGTAGCATAATCAATTGAATGCGTTTAGTCTGATTCTTTCATTCTACCATTAATTTAAATATTCACCGTTTTAGGCGAATTAGAGGGCGGTAGTTTCCGCTTTCTAATTATTGCTTTACTAACAGTCTGTTCTATGAAAACAATTACCCTGTCATTCTTTTCAAGTTGTTTATTCATCGCAGGTGTTCTGCAAACACAGGCTGCTGATATAACTTTAAAAATCACCAGGCACTACCTCAATATCCCGGTATCTCAATCGCAGGAAAGAACCGATATGGAATTTTTTGTTGACGTTAAAAAAGAGCGTTCGTTCAAGATCCGTTTGGCCACAGGCGAGGCAGATTACTGGGTGTTTTGCGACGTGACAAAGTTTAAAGGCAAAACCATAACGATTAGTTACCCCGGCGATGCAAAAGCACTTGATAAGATCTATCGGGATGATAAGATAGCCGGAGAGGATACTATGTACCATGAAACCAACCGTCCGCAGTTTCATTTCACTACCCGCCGCGGATGGATCAACGACCCTAATGGATTGATCTATTACGAAGGAGAGTATCATCTTTTTTATCAGCATAATCCTTATGAAAAAGAATGGGAAAACATGTCATGGGGGCATGCGGTCAGTAATGATATGATACACTGGCGGGAACTGTCCACGGCACTTAGTCCGGATGATATGGGCACCATGTTTTCAGGGTCGGCGGTTGTAGATTATAATAATACAGCCGGTTTTAATAAAGGCAAAACCCCTGCTATGATCGCCACTTTTACAGTTGACGGTCATGATAAACAGGTGCAATGCATGGCTTACAGCCTTGATAAAGGCCGTACCTGGATAAAATATAAGGGCAACCCATTGATAGACTCAAAAGAAAAATGGCATAGCAGCGACACCCGCGATCCCCGTGTATTTTGGTACGCGCCGGGCAAGCATTGGGTGTTGGTACTTAACGAGCGCGACGGGCACTCCATATATACATCACAAAATTTGAAAAATTGGGTTTACCAAAGCCACACAACAGGTTTTTGGGAATGCCCCGATCTGTTTGAGCTGCCTGTTGACGGGGATAAATCAAAAATGAAATGGGTAATGTATGGTGCCTCAAACACGTATATGATAGGGTCATTTGATGGCAGGAAATTTACACCGGAGTCTGGTAAGCACTATTTCTCAACCGGTACCATTTACGCTGCACAAACTTTTACCAATATACCTGAGGCCGACGGGCGCCGGATACAAATTGGCTGGGGCCGGGTATCGCACCCCGGGATGCCTTTTAATGGCATGATGTTGTTGCCAACCGAATTAACGCTTAAAACAACGAAGGATGGCATAAGATTATTTAGCAATCCTGTAAAGGAGACCGAAAAATTATTTCAGAAAAGCGGAGAATGGAACGATCTGAACCAGGCTGAAGCCACAAGTAAATTCAAAGCCTATGATGGCAAGGCGGGCCTGCGCATTAAGGCTACCATCAAATTATCTCATGCAACCAGCGCCGGTATCAGCCTTTTTGGCCAAAATTTGCTTGACTATGATATGAACAGCAATAAGGTAAACGGCACATTTTACTCGCCTGAGGATATGACCAGCATGGAGATCACCGCAGATATATACATAGATCGTACTTCGGTTGAAGTATTTATTGATAATGGCGCTTATTCATTTTCGATGCAGCGTATGGCAGATCCTAAAAATACCGAGGGTTTTAAGTTTTGGGGGAATAATATCGAGGTTAAGAAGCTCGAAGTGTATAAAGCTGCATCTATCTGGAATTGAAAGACAAGAAAATCTAATGAGTGAATTATTGATATACATCTTGTTTTTGCTAATTATTTTAAGTGAGTTTAAATTACAAAAAATATCATAAACTTGTTTTTTGTAATAAATTTGAGATCCTAAACCTCACATGTCTGATTTTCCTACTTATCAACCACTTAACGAATATAAGACCCGTTATTTTGAGCTTCATAGCGCCAATACAAGCGAGTTTTTTGAAAATTGCATCAAATTAGGCAATATAGACGAAGACGCAAATAAAAAGGCAGTTGAGAAGATTAACCAGCAGAGGATTAAACTCACGAAAACAGGTTCGTCATTAAACAAGAAGCGTGCGCTAAAAACATTTTTGATTGTTATAATTACTCTGGCAATTTCTGTCTTTGTCGCATTCTCGTTTATGATGTACCAGCAGCCAAACCTTCAGGGTTTCCTGGTGATGGCTGGTAGCGGAGGGCTTGCGGTTTATTTGTTCATCTTAGTTAAGAACAAGATAACAGCATCCATCAAAAATCTGGATCAGGCTAAACAATCGTTAACAGAGGAATTAGAAGCGTTAACCGCAGAGGCCTGGGCACAGATGAAGCCTTTAATATCTCAATTCAATTCGGCCACTGCCGCGCGTTTGTCCGAGAAAACTCATCCTCTGATACAGCTTGATGATAAGTTTGGTATAAGACGTTTTGCATACCTCAGTCAAAAATTTGGCTTATGGGATAATGACGACATAAATGTTTCAACTCTTTTTGTACAGAGCGGTGAAATTAAGGGCAATCCTTTTTGCTTTTTCAAAACCTTAAACCACTACATGAGCGAAAAGACATATCACGGTTCTAAAACCATTTATTGGACTGAATCCTATTGTGATAGTAATGGCAACTCGCAAACGCGTTCTCGCTCAGAGACATTGCGTGCATCAGTGACAAGACCTTTCCCGGCTTATTACAAAGACACCTATTTGGTATACGGCAACGAGGCAGCCCCAAACTTGCTTTTCAACCGCGAAAAATCTAAAGCAAATGAATTGAATGAAAAGCAATTAGAAAAACATATCAAGTCAAAATCCAAGGAAATTGAAAAGCTGATGCGAACTAAAATCGCAAAAGGGGAGAATTTCACGGTAATGGGAAATACTGAGTTTGAGGTTCTTTTTGGTGCGGCAAACCGTAATAATGAAGTGGAGTTTCGGTTACTGTTCACCCCGATGGCACAACGTGAAATGTTGAATTTGATAAAGGACAAAAACGTGGCATGGGGCGATAATTTTAGTTTCAAAAAACACTACATGCTCAATATTATTGGAGCAAAGCACTTACAGAATATTGATGTTTCAGGAAGTACCAGTAATTATATTGATTATGATTTAGTACAAATGCGCTCAAAATTTAATAGCTACAATAATCTCTATTTCAAATCAATCTATTTTGCTTTTGCCCCTTTGCTCGCTATCTCTCTCTATCAGGATCATAAACCACACGAATTTATCTATAAAGATATTTATAAGCAGCGTTTCAGTAATTTTGAACATGAGCGAATCGTCAATAATATGCGAAAATCAGATTTTGCTCCATCTGATTCTGTAACTGATAATATATTGAAAACCAGATTTATGGGAAATGGAGCAGGCAATGAGTATGTAAATGTTACCGCTCATGGCTTCCGCGGCGAAGCCCGTACCGCCTATGTGCAGGTGTGGGGTGGGGATGGCCGTTATCATGATGTGCCGGTAAACTGGACCGAATACCTTTCTGTTTCAAACACTACGAATATTGATTTATTAATTTAAAACTATTATGGCAAACGAATTAGATGAAATGCAACCGGAGATCAACGAAAAAGGACGGGACGTAAATGTGATCGAGAAAAAGCTGCCGGTCACGATCGGAACAGGTTCTGTCATCTTCGAGATCGCGCTGTGGGTATTAGGCATCATCCCGGGAATTATTTTTCTGATCATGAAGAAAAACGCGAAAAATTACTTCCAGCAACTTCAACAGAAGATGCAGCACGATGCTTCACAAGTAGATAACTACATGGAGCAGCGGGTACTGGTTCTGCAAAACGCGGCACGATTGGTAGGCCAGGCTGTTTCACTCGATAAGGATGTGATGACTTCAATAGCAGGGCTAAGAAGTGGTCAAAATCCGACAAATGAATCCCGGCCCGAGTTGGCAGGTAAAGTTGATCATCTATTCTCACGATTAAACATGACGGTTGAGAACTATCCGGATATTAAAGCGCATGCTGCAATTGCTGATGCCATGCAGCAAAACAATTATCTGCAGAGGGAAATTACAGCGGCCCGTGAGGTATACAATGATACTATCGCGCGCTGGAACATGGATATTAATGATTGGCCAACAAAACAAATTGTTGCTGCCCGTGCAGGTTACGAAACCCGTATCCCTTTTACAGCATCAAAAGAAACAAAGGAACAAGCCAGAAGCGTATTTTTTTAACAATTTAATAAAAATGCCAGTACAGCAAATATTCTGGGAAGGTACTTTATGAAATAATTTATCGGTCGCTTCGCTTAAATCAAAAGGCTGCAAATCAACAATTTGCAGCCTTTTTTATTTCGTTCTATTTATTTCAAAACTACTTGTAAATAAAATGTGACATGCTACCAAAATCTCACTGGAGAGCTTCCGGATCATCAAGGCACAAACATCTCTAAATCTCGAACCATCACAAATCACTAATAAGTGCATTCCAATGGCTTTATGATGCTTTAAGTAAGTAAAGATATGGCCGGTTACGCTAAGTGTAAACAAAATGGATATAAAAAACGTGTTTGTAATGATTACCCGAGGCACACCATTAAAGTACGAAATTATCAGGAAGACAATTGTGATCACCGTTAAACAAGAATAGCTACTATCATGAAAGCCTTCAGGTAAATATCTGAAGGCTTTTTATTTATATTTATATGCGAAAGACATTTTAAGCGTACAACCGACCGCATGAAAACACCTGTTAAAATAGCCTTTAGTGTAATTCTAACATTTTTCTCCTTTAAGGTTTTTGCCAGCCCACAAATGCCTGACTACATCATTTATAAAAATGATACTATATCAACCTATAACCTTCTCGTTGAGCAATACTTGCATACGCACGATCAAATTAATCGTAAACAATTGTTTGGTTTAACTTTTCGTGATGGCGGTTCTTTCAATTGCTGGAGAGGTTATCAAGCAATCTATAAAATCCAAAATGATAGCCTTTTTCTATCGGATATTATAAATTGTGGAAGCATTGGAAATAAAACATTTGATAAGAGCACGTCGCTTAAAAAAATGCACGAGATTTTCGGTGATAAATTGGTGGGCGACAAAGTTTTTATAAATTGGTTTTCAGGCGAGCTAAATTTCCCATTAACTAATAAATTACTACGATGGGATGGCGTTTTTAATAGAATTTATGAAGAGGAAATGGTACTAACTCTTAACGCCGGGGAATTATTAAAAACCGATAAAGTAAATAACTACGCTAATGTATTTAAAGGAATTGATCGGCACTACGGTGTTAAAATTTCAGACATACTCTTTAAATATATTAAAAAAATAAAATTTAAAAATACAGATGATTGCGATTGCTCTGAGAAATATCTTATAACAATTGATAAGGAAGGCAGAATTTCGAACATAAAGTCTGTAAAATACAAATCAGTCGATGAAATCAGCGACAGCGACGAAAAGAAAGAATATATTTATTGCACTAATACAATTAGAAAAGCACTAAACGCGCTAAATTTTGACATTCTCAAAGAGAAAGGCAAGCCTGTATCTGAGGATGTCTATTTAGAAATATGGGTAGAAGATAATGGCAAAGTTGAAAACTGGACCGATTGACTATTAGAAAGCCACACATCATCATTTATCGGAATTATATTTACTTATTGTTGCCATAAGCAACAAATTATTCTCAAAGAGGTTCGATTCTGATAACTCTTTGATTACTCTAACTTAAATAGCCTTTATCCTTTCGCTTTGTTTAACATCGGCCTACCCCATACTGTACAGATTCAATAGCGCGAATTCTTATATTTAAAACAGTCGCTTAAAGTTTCAAAACGGTTGATAGTCATACGGCAGTTTTGTAGCTACTTTTTCCCACCATCCCCAAAAGCCGTTCATGTAAAGATTGGTATTGTTGATGTAACCGCTTACAGATAGCTCGACAGGAATGTTTTTTGTTAATTGCAGCTCTGTGTAGGGATTATTTTTTTGTGGCATTACCAACTCGTTTGCAGCAATGTCTGTTGAGTGCAGATCAACAGCGCTTGTATTTAGTGCGGCCTGATTCCTAAAATTATAATATTCCTCAGGCTCCTTTATCTTTTTGTAGGTTACCTGGATTTGATCTTTAAATTTTAAGGCTACATATTTACCGTCATTTTTTATGGCGATGTCTTCTGGATTTAACGGAGCACTTAATTTTACATTGGCGATTTTTCCCAACGCCGTTTTATAATACTTTAAGGTGTCCTTGTTAAAACTTTTCTCAGTTAGTTTAACCGCAAGTTCGTTATTTTCATGGTTTAATGAGTCGGTATAGTGGGCCAGTCTTTGGTCATAAATTTTCTTTACCCGCTCTGCTTCTGCCCTGCCGGGAGTTTTAAATGCTCTAACTTCAAAACCATCTTCTTTCAGTTTACCATTGTATAAAGCACGCACGAAGTGCATAAATGATAATGCATAAGCCCTTCGGCGATTTTGCTCCCACGTGTCGCGTTTTTTGGGATCGCCGGTTAACTCTTTAAACAGATAATAGCCTTGATAATCAACGTCGTTATCAGTTGTGTGTAATGTAAAGTCAACCAGGCTTATGGTTAAAAGGTATCCCAGATCTTCGTTTTTAACTAAAATAGGTTCAGTGGCGTAGGCTCTCAATGTATTAGTAGCCTCGTCATAAGTAAAGCCTATTGCATCTTCATTGAGTACGCTGCATTGCGTTGCAAAAGCGGAATTGCCTACAAAGGCATCGGTGAATATTTTGCCCCAATGTTTCCAATCGTCATTTTTACGCGACCTTACAATTACATCCTTTAATTGCTTACTTACCGGCTGAAGTTCAAACTTAATAAGCGTGTTTTCCTCCTTCACATTGATGAATTTGATCTGGGTTTCATATCCTACGTAAGATACTATGAGCTTGCATTTTTCAATTGGCCCAATCTGCAATATAAAGTTTCCTGTTGTATCTGTGATCGTCCCAATTTTTGATTCTGCAACAAAAACACTGGCTTTTGGAAGCGGTTGTCCCTTCTCATTTACCACGATACCCAAAAGCCTTTGCTGACCCATAGCGGTTACATTTGCAACCACCAGAAATATCAAAATCAGAAGTATTCTCATAGGTTGGTTTTTATAATGTTTGCTGTTGCTGCAAATAGCCGATCTGGCCTTCAGAAGAAATTCCTTCAATTATTACATTAATCTTCTTTACGTCTATGCGGTTCTTGAGTGATATAATAGCTTTCCCATCTTCGTCTGTACGTATAGTGGGTTTCCACAGGATTGTTCTATTAGTTTTTTTGTTCCGGTTATCAGTATAAAAGTCCCGGCTTTTGTGGTAGCCGTTATAGGTTATTGAGAGTAATCCGGAAACTTGTTTTTGCGAATCGCCTGCCTGATTATAGTCAATTCCTCCCCTTTTGGTTGTTATCAATAATACTCCGCCGCTTGCTTCCATTCCATAGGCTATCAGCTTTGCACCTGAACGAAGAACCTCGATGGTTTGCACATCTCCCGCCGGGATACTATTTATAGAAGCGTCGTTACCCAAAATAGGTACTCCATCCAATACGATCATCATGGGTTTATTCATTCCGCTTGATGAAAAGGCTAATCTTCTCTCGATTTTAGTTATTGGGTCACGAACAGTTCTAAAAAAAACGCCGACTAATTTGCCTTGCAGGCATTGATCAAGATTAGGGCAGTTGTCAAGATCTTTGTACGTGATCACCTGATCGGCGTTGCCCGGGCCGTTAAGGTTTGCTGAAGGCTGCAGAGCTTTTTCTTTCAGCGAGATTTTTTTTGATTGGACTAAAACCTCTTTCAATTGCTGATTTTTTGGAAGACGCTGTTGCGCAGCAGATAGTTTATCATTTCCATTGCCTGTAGATCCATCTGTAGTGGTATCAATAACCAATCGGCCCGATGAAGTTTTATCACCCGCCGGTTTTAGCTCATCTAAGGCAATACCAACATTGGTACTACCCTTATCTGTAGAACCTATTAGCTTAAACTGCTGAACTCCGGTTAGAGTAGGGAGTTTAAAAATAAACCGGCCCTTATCGTCTGTTCTTGTGTTTAAACCAAACCCGGCACTGCCGTAGCTTGTTAAGAGTACTTTACCCTCTTTTACAGGTGTACCATCTTTTAAGCTGAGCGTACCTGCAAGTGTTTGTACCTGTTCAACCGGATAAATTATCTTGGGGTTATTCCCGCTTATAAGGTCCTTCCATTTAAACCGTTGCCAGGTCTGTGTAAGCATCAGGTTATCGATCAATACAGATGCAGATGGTTCATCGCTATTGATGTAATGGTTTGGGTTTTCGATATGATCTTTAAGATCAGAAGTTAGAAACAGATCGGCTAATATTGACGGGCGATCATCATCTTCTGCTGGCGACCCTGGTTCTGTTATCGCAATAGAAAACTCTCCGCTTACAGGGTTTGAAAGTTCATCCGTAACTTCAAGTGTCATTTCCTGAGTAGCTTTATCTAACTGTGATAATCGCAGCCGGAGCTGATTTTTTTTCTTTACAAAAACCAGTCGCTCGGCCACAGGTTCTGCAAGCTGATCAAAAAGCGTTATTTGAGTAATTCCATTTGGAAAATCTTGGAGGGGAAGTTTGACTTCTGCTACATTGTCAATAAGCTTCAATTGTTTTAAAGTTATCAGTTTATTAGCAGCTTGTGCAAGTATTGAAACCGCATCGGACAAAGCCTGTCCGCTCTTTCTTACAGTTATCGTAATTTCGCTTTTGCTTTGATTGGCTGCTAAGGTATATCCTGAAGCAGCGGCTTTTGGAAGCGGTAGGGTTTTAACTTCACCGTTACGGGTCTTAATAACCGCCTTGTAGGTATGTCCGGACAATGGTTTTAAGGTAAACCGACCAATACCTGCAGATACGGCATTAAATGTGGTTATCACGTTTTCAGAATTATCTAATACTGAACCTGAAATGTTTTCGCCAACGCCGTTACCGTTAATTACCTTAAATCCTATAACTGAGCTTTGCTGCTCTACCAATTGCCCACCCTCGGGGAAAAATTGGATATTGTATAAATGTTCCTTGCCGGAAGAAGCTGATTTTACCGGATTGTTATTGATGCCAACAATATTAATGCTGGTTTTAGAAAAGAAATCCGCTGCGAAGTTGCGCATCCATCCTGTATAAGCGGTAAGTGTATATTTCCCGGACATCAGGCTGTCTGATAACTCAAAAGAGCCGGAACTTAGGCCACCGTTTAACGGATAATTGAAAGAGTTTACAGTGCCATCAGCTTCATTTATCAGATCGATATAGAGAATTTTGCTGGTATCGGCCAACGCATTACTTTCTGCATTCGCAACATAAGCTCTAAAGTACACGGTATCCCCGGCCATGTAATGTCCTCTGTCTACATGAACGTGAATTTTCTCCTGCGGGAAATTTTGATGGTATTGCGCCAATAAATCTGTTATCCTGTCAATAGATCCGTTTGAATTAACAAATGCGCTAATAATTAACAGGATAAAGAAAGCAGAAATGCTACTTTTTATCTTAAGCATGATAAAGTCTGTTAGGTAGGATAATTGGTGGTTTAATCTAAAGATCGGATTTTTTTTGGTTCCTCGATAGTTAAATCTTGTCGTTTTTTAGTCGATTTGTATCATAGTTTAAATATTGTCTCTTCCACCTACAAAAAAGGCCGGTATCTGATAAGAAACCGGCCTTTTTAAATTTTTATTATGCGTTGGGTAGCAGAAACACCTCAGCCCCATACACAACTATTTTTATTTAAGGTACAGGTATACGAACTACGGTATTGTTCCTGCTGGTGTAATACAAGAACTTTTCGCTGTTAGCCAATGCAATCCCATTTGCTCGTGCATTAGGATAAATAGTGGTAAGTTGATTGTTTTTTATTCTTTTGATGTCGCCGTTGTCGCCGGCACTTAGATATATTTCTGTGCCAGCTTTATTAACCGCAACCGCATGGATACCACCAGTATTCAGATCAGCAAAAACACGGGTCATTCCTGTTGGCGTAATGGCGTATAAACCACCGTTGCTTAAAGTGTATTGTGTGCCTTTTGATCGGGTGTGCAGTTCATCAGCGGTTTTTTGATCGGCTATTTGTGTGAATGCACTCATCTCATTCTTCTTGATAGTACCCAGATAGCCTTTGATAATATTATCCTGAAGGTTTAAGTAATTATGCGTGATATAAAAGAAAGTACCGGTTGGGTCTGTGTCTATACCGCCAAATTGCCCGGTTGATATATCGATGTGTTTGAAGGTTTTTATAACAGCACCATCTTTATACAATACCAGATTTGCGTTTGCCTGGATGCCCACAGTACCGTTGTTTAGTACAGCCACGTAATATGGCGTTTGGCTAAATTCCGTTTCGCCAAATACTTCAGGGGCTATTTTGAGGGTGGTTACCCTGTTTTGGATGCTTATCTTGCGCACGGCCCCGTTGCCCGAATCGCAAACGTAAAGAGATCCGTCGCCAGCTACGAAAATTCCGCTAATGGATTCGAACCTGGCTGCTGCGCCTACACCATCTGTAAAACCATTGGTGTTTGCTGTGCCTGCTACCAACCAGGGGCCGGTATTGTTAGCAAGGGTAGTTGTTAAATCTGTTGGAACATTTTGTAAAGTAGGGCTTGGCGCCTCTTCTTGTTTGCACGCAGCAATGCTGAGCAGCAAAACTGCAAAAGTTAGAGATTTTTTCATGTGGGTAAATTTGGTTAAGGTTTTAATCTTAATAGAAATACAATTTCTTTTGGGTAAATATATTATTATCCCAGATTAAATCCATACACAATTTTGGCACATGCTACACACGAGGAAAAAAAATAAGAAGCAGTATCGGATCAAATCACCGAAAAAATGTTCTTATCCAGGAATGCATTGCGGAACTTCCCTTTAGGATCATAAGTAGCTGCTATCTTTTTAAAATCATCCAATTTAGCATAGCGAGAAGCAATTGTTTTCGGTGACATGGTGAACACCTTACCCCAATGTGGGCGGGCGTTAAAGGGGGCTAATTCGCGATCTATTATTGGCAGCAGTTTCATTACCGCAGCAGTCTCGGGTTTCCAAGTAAAGTGTATGGTTACGGATGTTTGACGATAGCAAGGGCTCATCCAAAGTTCATCGGCTGCAATAGTGCGGATCTCAGTAATAAATAAGTGCGGAGAAATCTGTTTGCCTAACCTCGATATAGCCGAAATAGCCTCAACTGCATGTTGCAATGGTACAAAGTATTCTGATTGCAGTTCTTTACCGGTGCTTGGGGTAAATCCCATCTTAAAATGAGGTAACCGTTCATACCAAATACCCGGCACGCCCATTTGATCGGTACACTTTTCTGCTGATTGGGCTATTACCGGATGCAGGTTTTTTGTGGCGGCTTTTGCTCCGTAAAATTCAGCTTCGGTATGATCTTTTTCGTCTGTCCGGCTTTTAATCCACACCTCGCTCACATTATCATTTACCCAATTGGTAAACAAGCTAACACTGTAACCTGCAGAAACTATCTTTTCAAAATTTTGCTTTACCTGCGCAAGCAGCATGTTTGTGAACACGCGCTGTCGCACCATAAATGTCGGGATTACATCAAGCGTAACTTTTGTAATTACACCAATAGCGCCCAAACCAACGGTTACGGCATTTAATGTTGAAGCATCTTTATGTTTTGAAAAATTAACTACCGAGCCATCCGCCGTAACCACTTCCAGCCCATTTACTGCGCTCGACAAATTGCCGTTTTTAATCCCCGAACCATGGGTAGCCGTGGTGATAGACCCACCAACTGAGATATGCGGAAGTGAGGCGAGGTTTGCCAAGGCGTAACCATGCTTGTGCAGGTAAGGGGCAAGTTCGCCGTATTTGATACCGCTTTCTACCGTAACTGTTTTTGCTTTGGTATCGAGAGAAACAACCTTGTTTAGATCTCGTGTGGAAACCAGATCGCGATTGCTATCTGCAATGGTGTTAAAGCAATGGCGGGTACCGAGCGTCTTAAGCTTATCCAACTTTTTTACCAATTGTTGTACCTCGGTAACGGATTTTGGATATTGCACATTGCCCGTGCTGTAAGTAACATTGCCGGCCCAGTTTTTAAGCCTTGCAGTTTGCGACCAGGATGTAAGCGGCTTCACAACAGAACCTGCAGCAATAGTTGCACCAATACGGATAAAGGTTTTTCTTTGCATGATGGGGTTAGTAATTGGTAATTAAGCTAATGTATAAATTAGCTATTTAACTCACAATGAATTAATTGCTCAAATCTTTCATCAAGGCTAATTGCACTATATCAATTTTGCAGTTTTACCAATAATTTGCTGTTTAGTGATGGGCTGCTTGCTGCTAACTTACCATCAACCCATACACACAGTTTGCTTTGGTTGCCGGATTTTTTGGTGTCCCAATCTTTTTTCCAGATAATATCTACATCATGGTTATGGTAACGGATATTACCAAGGTAAAAATAATCCCATTTACCTTCCGGAAGTAGGGGAGAAACAGAAAAGCTTTTGCCATGTGAAGATTTAAAGCCTATCAGATCTTCGATAATAATATCCGGGAAGGTAGAGTGAAAGTAGTCCTGCTCG
>JAESTD010000049.1 GCA_016763755.1 Mucilaginibacter sp. | reverse complement strand
ACGCGTCATTGCGAGGTACGAAGCAATCTCTTCAGGACAAGTTAACGCTGTGCTTTCTTGATTTGCTTAAAGAGATTGCTTCGTACCTCGCAATGACGTATTTTTCACACACCTATTTTTCTAAAACTCTTTCTAACTCAGCGTGGTTATATAAATCCACATCAATGGTAATGTTATGAGATCTATCTGGAAGGGTTCGCTTGGCTTTGGGCTGGTAAGTATACCTGTTAAGCTGTATTCGGCGGTGCAAACAAGCTCGCTTGATTTTGACATGCTGGATGGTCGCGACCACGAACGCATCCGCTATCAGCGCGTTAACGAGAAAACGCACAAGGAAGTCCCCTATGACAAAATTGTTAAAGGTTACAAGCTTAATGACAACTATGTAATAATGGACGATGCCGATTTTGAAGCAGCTGCGCCCGAGAAAAGCAAAGTAATAGAAATTGAAAGCTTTGTTGATATTAAAGATGTAAACCCGATGTTTTATGAAACATCGTACTACACCGAACCGGATACCAAAAACAATAAAGCTTATGCCCTGCTTATTCAGGCTCTAAAACAATCGGGCAAAGCCGGACTGGCAAGATTTGTATTGCGCAGTACCGAAAGTTTGTGCATTGTGCATCCGCAAGATAATGTGCTTGTGGTGACGCGCATCCGGTTTGGCCAGCAGATACGAGATACAGAAGATCTCAATCTGGCCGATAATGTGAAAGTGAGCAAGAAAGAGCTTGATGTTGGCCTGGCGTTGATCAAACAATACGCCGAGAAATTTGATGTATCCAAATTTAAGGATGAGTACACCAACGAATTGCTCAACATCATTAAGCAAAAATCAAAAGGTAAACGAGCGACCATCAAGAAATTGAAACCGCATAAAACCAAAAGCGATGATCTGTATGATCAGTTGATGCAAAGCTTACAAAAGAAAGGCGCGTAGCAACCACCCAATTTTCATTGTCGCCAGCCTTACTAATTTGATGTTAATCACAAGCCTGTTGTATTGCAAACAGGCTTTTTTTATTTATTTTTATCAAGATTTTAACTTTAACTTATCACACTTGAAAAAATATCTACTCGCCCTGCTTCCGGCTTTGGTATTAGGGTTCGGTTCATGTAAAAAAGACGCACCAGATTTAACCGGCACCACACTTTCAAATGGCACTTCCGGCAATAGTGCATCCAGTTCGAACGACAGCTACTTCCCGACAACAAAAGGTTCTTCATGGACATATCAAAGCGATCTTACAGGCACCACAAAGAGTGCAGAATCGCATATTACCGGTGTAATTAAGTCGATAGACGGTGAAGATTATTATGAAGTAAAAAGCTCTACTCCCGGTAACGAAAATGTGGTGCAGTATAATTATGCAAAAGGTAAAAAATATAAGATGAGAGCCACCACCGTGCAAACGCAAACCACGGTAGACTTCTTTTTGCTGGATGATAATTTACCTGTTGGTGGTGAGTGGACAGCTAAAATGTCGCCGAGTGGTTACATTAATGATATGCCGGCGCGTACGCAATGTAAGATCATAGAAAAGGGCATAATCAAAACCGTGCTCAATAAAACATACAAAAACGTAATTCATACGCATGTTACTATGCAGTACGACCTTGGCAACGGCTTTGAAGATTACGGCGATTATGATTTTTACCTCGCCAAAGGCGTAGGCCTTATCCAGACAGATGCCAGCTTTTTTGGATTCACGAGCAGCACGTATTTGGCTGCTTATACCATTAAATAATTATTCCTCAGTAATATAAAGGTTCATTGTTATCCCGTGAACCTGTTGCCTGATTAGATATAAACATTTGGGTATAAACTTTTTTGTAATTTATTTAATTAAAAATTAAAGATGGCATGGTGGTTGCAAGGAGTAGTGTAACCAATGTAAAACTACCATTATGGAAACTACCACAGAAAAATCAGTAGAAGTATTAAATGATCTGATAGAAATCAATAATGACCGTATTGATGGATTTACCCGCGCCTCTAAAGACCTTGGCGAAGGTGATGCAGACCTTAAAGCAATTTTTGACAAGTTTGCAAGTGATAGCCGCCAAAACGTGCAGGAGCTTAGTGGCGCAGTAGGCCAGGTAGGCGGCGAACTGGAAACAGGTAACAGCCTAACCGGCACTATCCACCGTGCATGGTTAGATGTAAAAGCTACATTTACCGGGCATGATCGTAAAGCTATTTTAGCCGAATGTGAGCGCGGCGAAGATGCTATTAAAAAAGCATACAGATCTGCACTATCGCCGGATAGCAATCTATCACATGATCAAGCTCAATTGATTGTTAAACAACAACAATTGATAGACGAAGGTCACGACAAAATTAAATTCCTGAGAGATCATCAGGCATAATTGAAATTTTAAAATTTGAATAACAGAAGGGCCATCTGCAAAACGGATGGCTCTTTGTTTTTTGCCTTTTTACAAGATAGTTAGGCCTTTAAATCGTATCTTTGTGCTCTTTTTATAAACCCCGATAAAGTAATCTGCCGTGATCATCTTAATATTTTTTCTTGCTCATTGGTTCCTGTCATTGTTCTTTCAAACATTTTTCTTGCATAGGTATGCCTCGCACAAGATGTTTACGACCAATAAATTTTTTGAACGCACATTTTACATCATGACCTATGTGTTCCAGGGATCGTCGTACTTAAACCCGCGGGCATACGCCATTATGCACCGCGAACACCATGCTTATAGCGATACCGAAAAGGATCCGCATTCGCCGCATTTTTTTAAGGATGTTTTCCAGATGATGTGGTATACCGCCCAAACCTATAAAATGCACGAACGCCGGTTAAAAGAACCCGAAGATCGTTTTAAAGGCAACTACCCCGAGTGGAAGTTTCTGGATTTTATTGCTTCATCAATGGTGTCTCGCATTATATTCGGTTTGCTTTATGTAGCTTTTTATGTTGAGTTTGCTACCGCATGGTGGATGTTCCTGCTGTTGCCTATCCATTTTCTGATGGGGCCGCTGCATGGTGCCATCGTGAACTGGTGCGGACATAAATACGGATACGCTAATTTTGATAATAACGATAAATCAAAAAACACCACCCCTTTTGATTTCCTGATGCTGGGCGAGTTGTTCCAGAACAACCATCACCGCAGGCCAAACAGCGCCAATTTTGGTGCAAAATGGTTTGAGATCGACCCGGTTTACCCAATCATGAAATTAATGCACTGGGCCAGGATAATAAAATTGAGGAAAGCATACGCTTAGTTAGGTGAAAGGTAAAAGGCGAAAGCTGATAAATTGCCATAAACAAACAAAGCCCCTGATCAAATAATTAGGGGCTTTGTTTTATAACTTGTTTCTATCAATTCTTGATCAATCCGTTTACTTTCTCAACCAGTTCGGTTAAATCAAAGGGTTTGTTTATGATGGCATCGCAACCATAAGCAAACAGGTCTGATGCATGATTTACGTAAGCCGAAAAAATAATTACAGGTACGTTACCAAATTTGGGATGCGCTTTGATGGATTTACATATCTCGCCACCGTTAGCTCCTGATACACGATAATCCAATATAACCAGATCCGGGTTAAATGCTTCAACAAGCGGCATCACTTCGTCGCCCTCGGTAATGCTTTTTACTTCAAAGTTTTCATAAGTGAGTGTTTCGTGAACAACCTCAAGTATGTCTTGGTTATCATCTAATACTAAAATACGCTTTACCATTTCTGGGAGGAGTTTAATCAATTGTATTTTTTAGGTAGTTGTATATGGTACCGCCCTTAAAAACGTTGAAATATGCTTAAAATTATTAGGGTTAATAGCTAAAAGGCTTGGGCAAATATACTTATAATTAAATACATAACATTGTGGTAAAAAATAAATGTAACTGTTGAGCGGGGCGGCCATTTAAAATGGCATTTGCATGAAAATAAACCGTGTTTTTACGTGATACCGAATTGTTGGGAAATGACTTTTTCTTTCTAACTTCCAACTCAAAATGATACTACACCTTATACAGCGCCGCGGCAAAGGCGGCTGGGTTTTGGCAATACCACTTATTTGCGGCGCTATATTATTTATACTTGCTGACGCCGCAGGCTTGGGCGAAAAATACGCACGCCCTGCTACTTTCTTTATTTCGGCAGCCATTGTTTGGTTTTTTGATAAAGGCCACCAATTGCTACACTACGGGCGTAATATTAATAAAGGGCAAAACACACTAATGTGGATCGATATGAAGTTTTGGGCTATCCCTTTTGCTGTAGCCGGTGCAATATCACTGGCAGTAATGGAGTAAAATAATAGTTTACAAATACTAAAAATATTAGCATTTGTAAACTGTGTTACTTAACTTTGCTTAAAAGCACGCACCGCCATGACCAACGCCGAACAACTGAACACCGAGCGCCTGCAGCTTCTGAGCGAAGCCCTGGAAATGCTGGAAGACATGAAAGTTAAAATGGCCCTATTTGAGCGCCAGCACTACAGCAAACTGAAAGCCCGTGTTGAGAAATTGGGGAATAAGGAACTGATGCAATCTGAAAGATGAAACAGAAACTTTTGACTTTCAACTTTTGACTTTGGACTAAACAAGCTACACCGCGGCTTTAAAAACAAAAATGCTTTTGTAGTATTTCCACCAGCCGACGGCAAGCAACAGGTTGGGCACTATAAGCACAACACCCATAGCCCAGCCCTCGGGAGCCAGCAAAGTATGAAAAAGCAATACGTTGAGGCTTATCGGGAAAAGCAGTACAGCCCCCAATGGAGCCCAGCGGTTGGTGAGCAAGCTTAAGCCCCCCAATATTTGAATCACCTTTTGCATAGGATAAAAATATCCTGCAGCCATAAGTCCGGCTTTAAAGGCACCGGCGGCACCCGGATGCAGCGGCGGCTGATAGGGTATAAACCTAAAAAAATGATCGAGCCCGAAAACAAGATATATAAAGCCCAACACCAGGCGCGATACCAATACGGTAGTTTTCATGGATATAATAGTTTGTACTAATATGATGAAAATATTTCAGGGATGGTATTGACAAAATGTGGGGTGATGTAGAGAGGGCAAATAAAGCTTCAGGCAAAGTGCTGAATGATGAAAAAAGTGAAAATCAAAATAGCTCTCTTTGAACTTCAGCACCATAATAATCTAAAGCTGAGAAGGTGGGGAAATAATATTTCATTTATTATATTTAGTGCATGTCAGATGTTAGAGGAGATATTAGAAACATCGATTATGTTCATATGTGCTTGCATTTAGCATTTGATAGTCTTAATGAATTGAGTATTTTATCTAAAGAAAGATCGGCTGATGAAGTTAATTTTATTCATCATAGCCCATTGATAAAATATGCTGTAGCATTACAGTACATGTTTGTGATGGAATACACGAAGCTTTTTGAGGTTAAAAAAAAAGGTGACAGCTCCAGTAATTTAGCAAGTTTGGAAAAATTAAGTTTTGCAATCTTACACGCTAAGGGGACTGATTATTTAAAAACTCATGAAATAGTTCCTTGATAAGCTTGATGAAATTAGAAGCACAGTATTTTTTAATAAAGTAAGGGAGTTAAGAGATTGGAAGTTTGCGCATGTTGATGCTAAAGGACAGATTTCTCCTTTTTCAATAAAGGCTTTTGACGATGAAGAAATTCAAGAGGCATTTAGACATTTGGAATTGGTAAAGGAGATTAATAACTACTGCACTGGCGCTTTCGATTATACGTTTATTTTTGATCATGCAGATAATCGCACTGATAACTTTATCACTTTTCAAACGAAGTATAAAAATCATTGGTTTAAAAATTTAAGCTTTGGAAATTACTAGAGTTTAAACTTAAAATCAGAATATGTGGATACCATTTACTGTGTTTTTTTTGGGTTATTTTTTGACTTTGAGAAAGAGTCAATTAGATAAAAGGAAAGAAAGTAAAATTTATAGAGACATGGTAATCACTTGGATCTCATTAGCTGAAAAAAGAACCAATACTCAAGCTGAAAACTGTAAAAAATTTGCTGAAAATTTAGTACAATCGGAATATATTGATAACGTTCAATATTTATCGGCGCCTTTGATGTATGAAAAATTAAACTCAATTAATATCGATAAATCTGTAAATGCATTGGTTTTCAATTTAAAAGGATTTCAAACTGATAAGTTAAAGAATTTCAATAAGTTAATTGCTAACATTAATTATCTCGACAAGGTAGAAGCGGAATTGAAAGCGAAGTATGAAAGAGTAAGGGATAGCATGCACGAAGTAGCTAAAGAATATAATGATGCTTTTATTAAAATTGAAACGATTTTTTTTAGAAAGGTAAATGAAGACGGTTTCGAGCGAGGGCACAAAGATTTTCGTCACGTTAACACAATTAATGATTTTAGGGCCGTTTGGGGAAAAGATGCACCTGAATCTGTTTATGGAGCATCTGCAAAGCATACATTTGAGAAACTAATAAAGCCATCTAAAGAATATATTTCAGGCGCATTTAATAGCGATAAAAGTAATAAGTTTTTATTCGATATGTATGAGCAATTGAACAACATGATGTTCGTAGAGAGGAAATGGAATCTTTACAAAAAAGAATACAGCGAAATGTTCAAACAGTATTCGAGTGATATAAATGAGAGTTACTCTGATTTAAAAGAATGCATCGAATTTTATAAAAGAAGTCAGTTAGTCAGTTGGTGGAATATCAATTAGTATTCAAATCCATCCGGACGGACAAAACAATACCCTCACCAAAAAGGCCCCTGCGATCACAGAGGCCTTTTTAATTTTTCTAAACTTCCTAAACCCTACCTATTCTTTATCAGCACATAAGCCTTCGCCCATTTGTCGTGCCAGGCTTGTTTGCGGTCGTCCCAAAGTACCCATAGGTAGCCAATAAAAAGTGCCGTGCCCGATACAATTTTGCCGATGTTGCGGGTTAGTGCCTTTATAAAACTTAGCCTGCGGCCGTCGGCATCAACCACCGTAAGGCGGAAAAATTTTTTGCCCAGGCTACCTTGCAATGGCGAAAATTCGCAGATAGCATGGTACAGCGCCATCACCAGGAAAGTAGTAAGGTTAAACTTTATCATGGTGTTAAGGTCGCTAACGGTTGCACCGCCCCCAACAGCACGCTGGTATATCTCATTAAAGTTCTCAGGTTTAAGAAACGATATCGGGTACGACATAATGAACGAATCGGCAATGTACGCCAGCAAACGCCAGCCAAATCCCGCCAGGTTATCCTCGGTAGGGAAATAATAACCCATCGCCTCAAAATAATGGAACAGTTCGGGCAGGTCAGATGCACGCTGCCAGTCGGTAGCGTTAGGGCTCAGTACCAGGGTGTCGGCATCAAGGTCGCCCTGCATCAGTTCCTCAAGGGTAAACGGGCCTTCTTCGGTATTATCGCGTGCTATGTAGTAGTTCTCTTCCATTTAAATTTATTTTCTCCTGATGACGTAAGCTTTCGCCAGCTCGTCATGCCAGCCCTGGCGCTTACTGTTCCAAAGGATGCGCAAATATCCAAATCCAAATATCATACTGGATAATATTTTGCCCATGTTACGGCTAAGCGCTTTTGCAAAGGTAAGGCGTTCGCCCTTAACATCTACTACAGATAATTTACAAACAACTTTTCCCACGCCACCGCGTAAACGAGATGACTCAAAGACGGAATGATAAAATATAATCATCAAAAAAGAGAATAAATTAATCCAATTCTTTTGCGTGGTGCTCAACACACGCCCGTGGTTCGGAAGGCGGTTCGCTTCGAGGAAAAGAAAATAACCTGTAATAAAAATAATGCCTATAACGCAAGCTATGACGAAGTCAATTAAATAAGCCAGAAAGCGCCATCCAAAATTGGCATAATTGGTTTTATTGGGCGGATAAATGCCGCGGTTCTCAAAGTAGTAGTTAAACTCGGGCAGGTCTATCATTTCCTGCCAGTCGGTAGCCAGGGGCGATAGTGTCATGGTATGCACATCTAATTGCATGTCCATAATCACATATTGGGTAAATGGGCCTACCTGCTGGTTGTCCTGATAAAGGTAATAAGTATTGATCATTGTGGGTTAAGGATCTTAAGGCATTAAGATACACCTTTTATCCTTAAGAATTTAGTGCGTACATAATAATATTAACGCCAAATTTAGTGTTATCCTCGGCTAAAAAACGCTTGTTCCTGAAATCATAATCCCACTCGCAGCCATAATCTTTACTGCTGTATAAAACCCCGATGCAGCCGTTTATTTCGATGGCCTTAAGGTAATCGTGCACCAGGTCGTCGCCCCAGCCGTTAAGCTCAAACGATGTGGTAGGCGGCCCTTTATCAAACTTAAAGAACGAACTGTAAAGCTTATGGTTATTAGGGATCTTCTTTAATGCTGATGGGCCGAACAGCGCCGCCATCTGCGCCTCAAATGATTTGGCAAAGAGGCCGTCAATATCGTGGTTGCAATCGTCAACAAACACAAAGCCGCCGTTTTGTACGTACTGCTTAAAGTTGGCCTTTTCCTTTGCATCAAACTGTACCAGCTTATGCCCGCTCAGGTAGCAAAAGGGATAATTAAAAATATCGTCGCTGCTTAGCGGCACAACTTTTTCCTGCTGATTTATGGGCACGGTAGTGTACTCCAGCAACGAGTTAAGCAGGTTTGATGGCATACGCTGGTCGGTATCCCAGTCGCCGCTGTGGTAACTGAGTCGGGTAAAGGTAAATTTCTGCGCCTGTGCCATAGCTGCTAAAATTAATACAAATATTTTGCCCAAAGGCGATGGGCGGCAGGCAGTAAGTGTAAAGTTTTAGATACCTTATGCGGATATTGCCGAAAAAATGCAGTGAATGGCTATCTTGTGATGCCTCACCCCGGCCCTCTCCAAAGGAGAGGGAGCCGTAAAGCTACCGAAGGCAATCGGTTCCCTCTCCTTCGGAGAGGGTTAGGGTGAGGCTAAAGCTAACTATGCAACTAACTGAAAAACAAATTAACACCCTATTAGCTAAGCTTCCGCAGCTAAAAACCGAGATACAAAAGGTAATTGTAGGACAGGACGCCATACTGGACGAATTGTTAGTGGCCTTCCTTGCGGGTGGCCATTGCCTGCTTGAGGGAGTACCCGGACTGGCCAAAACGCTGATCGTGAAAACCATGTCGCAGGCATTGCAACTGGCTTTCAGGCGTATCCAATTTACACCCGACCTAATGCCTACCGACATCATCGGCACCGAGATACTGGAAGAAGACCATGCCACAGGCAAGCGTTTCTTTAAATTCAATAAAGGCCCATTGTTCGCCAATATTATTTTGGCGGATGAAATAAACCGTACACCGCCCAAAACGCAGTCGGCATTATTAGAGGCCATGCAGGAGTTTGAGGTAACTTATGGTGGGCAAACCTACCCGCTTGATAAACCTTTCTTTATCCTGGCAACCCAAAACCCTATTGAGCAGGCCGGTACCTACCCGCTGCCCGAGGCCCAGTTAGACCGTTTTCTGCTCCTGATAAAAATTGGCTACCCAACAGAGCAGGAAGAATTTGAGGTACTTAACCGCACAACCGGCACCCGCAACGCTGATGTGCAGGCGATAATATCTGCAGATGAAATTTTGCAGGCTCAGGCATTGGTGAGGCAGGTAACCATAAATGAAGATCTTACGCGATATGTTAGTCAGCTGATACGCGCTACCCGGCCGGATACCACTACCGTTGATTACGTAAAAGAATGGGTACGCTAGGGGGCAGGCCCCCGCGCAGGACAGGCGCTGATATTAACAGCCAAAGCCCGTGCATTGCTCAAAGGCCGCTACACGGTATTAATGGAAGATATTCATGCCATGGCTCCCGCTGTATTAAGGCACCGCATCCTGATGAATTTCAGGGCCGAGTCCGAGGGGATAACTTCTGATAAAGTAACCGAGGAATTGATAAAAGTGGTGGAGAGAAAGGGAGGATTATAGGCCTCTCCCCAAACCCCTCTCCGAAGGAGAGGGACTTAAAGAAAAATGACAAGGTGTAATTAAATTGTCCACCATGTCCGCATCAATAAGCGGACAAACAAAAAAGTCTCCCCTATCGGGGGAGATTTAGAGGGGGCTTAATCAACAAATCACCAATCTCTAATAACCCATGCTCCATCCCAAAACATTAACCACCATAAAGGATTTGCCATTGTTGGCGAAAACGGTTGTTGACGGCTTTATGAATGGCTTCAACAAGAGCACGCTGAAAGGGCCGGGATTGGAGTTTAGCCAATACCGTAGCTACCAGCCTGGCGATGACCTGCGCTGGATGGACTGGCGCATGTTTGCCCGCAGCGATAGGTATTATATCCGCGAATCGGAAGTGGAGACCAGCATTTCGGTGCGTTTTCTGGTTGATGCCAGCGCATCTATGAACCATGATGATAACGGGATACTGAAGATAGAATATGCCAGGATGCTGGCAGCATCGTTAGCGTGGCTGGCCAATCTGCAAGGCGATTCGGTAGCGCTGAATGTTTTCCAGGATGGCAAACTGTTTTCGTTGCCGTCAAAGCCCGATCCTCAGCATTTGCAGCGCTTGTTCTACCATTTGGAACAGGTAAAACCCGACGGACAATTTACAAAACCGGCTAACTACAAAGAGCTGTTTGCGGGCAACGGCCGAAAGGAACTGCTGATTTTTGTAACCGATATGTACCAGGCAAATGGCGAGATACTATCGTTATTGACTACACTTGCTGCCTTGCGGCACGAGATCATTGTTTTCCACCTGATGGGGCAAAACGAGCTTGATTTTGATTTTAAGGGATATACCACCTTGGAAGATATGGAAACCGGCGAAACCATCCAGATCAACACGCAAACCGCAAAGGCAACTTATCAGGCTAAGTTACAGCAGCACTTATCTGCCATAAAAAATGAGCTGCTTGGTAAACGTATTGCTTACCGTATGCTTAGCACATCGCAACCACTTGATGAAGCGCTGAGAGATTTTTTGGTTCAACGCAAAAAGGGATTAGTGTAATGGGTGGTACAATGAGTAATAAACAATTAGAAAAAGTCCTCTCCTTCGGAGAGGATTTAGGAGAGGCTTCGTAAATGCAGTTCCTTTCTCCCATATGGTTCCTCGGACTGTCGGCGCTTACGATCCCGCTGGTTATTCACCTGTGGAATGTAAAGCCCGGCAAAACGCTAAAGGTTGGCAGCATATCACTTATCACCGAAGCATCTAAAACCAGCAGTCGCAGCTTTAAATTACTCGATATCTTGCTGCTGATATTGCGTTGTGTGTTACTGGCGCTCATCGCTACATTCTTATCAAATCCTTTTTGGGAAAATCATACTTCAGTTACAAAATCAAAAGGCTGGGTACTTATCCCGAGAGAGAATTTCAGGGAAACCTACGCTAAATTCAAGCCCCGGGTCGATTCACTCATCGGCAAGGGTTACGAGGTGCATTATTTCAATAAAGACTTCGTCAAATGGGACAGCACAAAACATACCCTTGATACTGCCTCAAACCTTAACTATTGGAACGTAGTTAAACAGCTTGATAAAGTTGGCCTGGGCAGGCAGGTTTATATCTTCACGCCCAACCTGCAAAAGCATTTTAAGGGTAATAAGCCGGATGTGGGCCTAAACTTAACATGGCAAACTTACACACCTGCAGATTCGGTTAGCAAGTGGATAGCCTCGGCAGCCTTCACCAATGATGGTGGCATAAAAGTAACGGATGGCTCAAGCGCACCACAAAGTACCAGTTATCATAGCAAGATCTTAAAAAGCGATGGCGATGCTGTCCATACTGTCCGCATACAAAACGGACGGACAAGCATCAGTTTAAAAAACAGTAATGCAACGCCTGTTATCGTAGATGCCACAACCCAAAACATTGCCATTTTCATAGATAATTACCCTTTAGACGCCAAATACCTGAAGGCTGCGCTTGACGCCGCTACAGCTTTCAATGGCAAAAAAACAATTATAAAACAATATAGTAATCTAACAATCCCAGGCAATCAAACATGGTTATTCTGGCTATCAGATAAACCCGCTCCCGCAGCATTGGCTAAAAGTGCAAAGTATGTCTTCGCTTACGCAGATGGAAAGCCGGCGGATGTAAACTCGTGGATAGACCCGGGGCATATCGTTTTGACAAAGCGCATCCTCTCAAAACAAAATGCGCAAGCGATATGGACAGATGGCTTCGGTGATGCTTTATTGACCCAACAGGGCGGCGTTTTCCGTTTCTATTCCCACTTTAACTCCGCATGGGGTGATCTGGTTTGGAGCGAGGATTTCCCGGCCATGATATTAAAATTGCTGCAACAAAAACATGCCAGCCAACCAAACAGGCATGATCGCCGTATCTTAAGTAACCAGCAGCTGCAGCCAAACATAATTAAACTATCTACGCCGATATCCCCGTCTCGCGAAAGCGGGCAAACTGATGTTTCAGGATACTTTTGGCTGCTGCTAATGGTGTTTTTTGCAGCAGAACGCATTTTGAACTACAATATAAAACAAAGAGAAAATGGCTGAGCAGGGCGGTATATATAAAATACAAAGCCTGCGCAGGCGATGGGTGGTATACCACGTGCTTGAAGACATTTTGCTTTCAGCGTATGCCGCGTTGTACATAGGCACCATTGCCTATTACCTCGTATCGCAAACCCTGCTGTGGGGCATGCTGGCTTTCCCGGTGGTTTTGCTGTTGATACTGTTTGTACGCAAACCATGGCAAATGCCTGATGAAAAAATTGCTGCCTTCCTCAATAAAGAATACCCCGAATTAGAAGAAAGCGTCCAATTGCTGCTTATCCCATCATCAGATCGTAACATGCTGCAGGTAATGGCATCGGCAAAGGCGGATGGTGTGCTAACCGAGTTAAAGGTATCGCATAAGCCATTTGCCAAAAGTCTGGTTGTGGCCTTCGTATCCTTATTGGTGGTTACCGGTTTTATCTGGGCAATGGGTAAGATCTTCCATGTAGAGCGCCTGTTTTACACCCATGATCGTGATGTAGCCTTTTGCGCGCCCGAAAAACCCGAAGTGTTGTTGCCGCAAGTGCTTGGGGTGCATATTACCATTACGCCGCCAGCATATATAAGTCGCACGCCGTTTACATGGGATAAGTTCAACATTACCGTTAATGAGAATGCAAGCCTACTTTGGCAAGTAAAAACTAACGTGCGGGTAAAAGCGCTATCGCTGGTGTTTAACGATGTGCAGGAATTGAAATTAAAACTTTCGGCAGATGGCAGGGTGTGGACGGGCAGCAGACAGTTAAGCAAGCCCGGCTTTTACCAGGTGAAGATAGACGGCAAACTATCCGACCTCTACAAGATCATCGTATTGAAAGATGCGCCGCCCATTATCCATATAAAAACACCAAAACCATATACTTATATTGACGCTGGTGAAGCACAGCAGGTAAACATTAATACTGCTATTGATGATGATTACGGTATCACTAACGCGCAGATAATTGCCACAGTAGCCAAAGGCCGTGGTGAGGGTGTCAAATTCACGGAATATAAAATTCCGTTTGCGAATGGCTTTGCGGAGCGCAGGACAAAATACAGTCTCCAAAAACTCATCAACCTGCCCACTCTTAAAATGGAGCCGGGCGATGAACTGTACTTCTACGTACAGGCTCAGGATACTTACAAGCAACAAAGCCGCTCGGATGTGTTCAGGGTGAGCATACAAGATACTGCCGAGTTACTAAGCATGAACGGTTTGATAGCCGGCTCTAACCTGAAGCCGGAGTTTTTCAGGAGCGAACGGCAGATCATTATAGATGCTGAACAATTATTGAAGGATAAGGACATCATCAGTGTAGAAAAATTCAATGCCCGCAGTAATGACCTGGCTATAGACCAAAAGCTGTTGCGCCTGCGCTATGGCAAATTTTTGGGCGAAGAAGGTGAAGATGAAATAGGTGCGCCTTCTAACGAGCCGGCAGATCCTGCAGATTTCAGTAATGATAAAAAAATACTGAAAGAATACACAGACGACCACGACAATGCCGAGGACGCAGGTTTGTTTGAACCGGCTATAAAAGCCCAATTAAAGGCCACCCTAACAGAAATGTGGAAAGCCGAATTGCAACTGCATTTATACAAACCACAAGCGGCATTGCCTTTTGCTTACAAAGCTTTACGTTTATTAAAAGACCTGCAGCAAAAATCTCGCGCCTACGTAGCCAAAACGGCCTACAACCCGCCCCCGCTTAAACCAGAAAAACGACTGAGCGGTGAATTGGATAAGATCATCGACCCCAACAACAAGCAAGAAATTAAACCCGCAGCAGATAAGCAACTCGCTCTGCGAAACGCGGTAGCAGTTTTGCAGCGTTTAAAAACGGGCCAATCAATCAGTTCATCGGATAAACGTACCCTACAACTTGCAGATCAAAAGCTAAGTGAAAACGCATCGGCTCAGCCCGGCGTTTACTTACCTGCACTAAATGCTATGCGGCGTGTTCTCTCGTCGGCCGCCCCAAAACGGACGGACATAGAAACGATCGAGCAGGCCGTTCAAAAGAGTTTATCGGCATTAAAAACAACGCCGGCAGCAGCGCCATCGGCGGCAGATATGGGCCTTTCCAAACAATATTATAAAAACCTTAAAAGCCTGAACCGCTAATGCAAACCCTGCCGACATATATCATCATATCGGTTTGCGCTATCGCCGCAACGGTGTTTGCCGTACTCGAAATTAAAAGACGGAACAAGGCGCACCTGGCCTGGCGATTGGCGGCGGTATTGATTGCTATAGCAGCGCTTGCCTGCATAGCTTTACCGTTAAGGTATGATGGTAACCATACTATACGTGCGGAGAAAAAAACAGTTTTACTAACCGCAGGCTTTAACGCAGACAGCATCAGCACCGATTCAAACACCCGAGTTTATACTTTGAATGGCTCAATCAAGAAAGCTTATCCCAAAGCTGCACTCCTCTCCGGATTGGACGAACTAACTGAAACAAAAGCTTTGCACATTTATGGAGATGGCTTAAAACTTCATGAACTGGCACAACTGGATAGTCTACCGGTTGTGTTTCATCCGCCTGGCAAACATATTGGCGTAATCTCGGCAAGCTGGAACGAAAAGCTAAAAGCAGGCGAAAATTTGCATGTGCAGGGCATCTACAACAACACATCCACCCAAAAGGTTAAATTGGTTTTGAAGGGACTGGCAACCAATGCGGACTCTCTGATGCTTGCTCCTAAATCTGAAACACGCTTTAGTCTCTCGGCCAAGCCTGCAGCTACAGGGCCTTTGGTTTATCAGTTATATGCCGATACTGCTTTACAGGGAGATGTCCCCACGCAGGTTGAGCCCGCCAAGCCACTCAGGGTTTTAATGCTTTCGGCTTCGCCGGATTTTGAGACCAAATTTTTGAAAAACTGGCTGGGCAGTAACGGCTATGCGGTTGCCATGCGCGCGGCCATCAGCAAAAACAAATACAATACAGAGTTTATTAATCTGCCGCAAACCAATATTGGCAGTCTATCCGCCTCAATACTTAATAAATTTGATGTGGTTATCGGCGACCTATCTGCCCTTGCATCTCTTACCGGGTCAGAATCTTCGGCACTTAAACAACAAATAACAGATGGCGGCCTCGGGATAATTGTACGGGCAGATAGTACAGATAAAAGAAGCTGGTTGCAGACCGGTTTTGTAGTAGACAGGCCATCGGGTAAAGAGGCTGCACCGTCGTTCATCAGCATCAGCAATCAAAAAAGCCGCTCCGGCAAATTGCTTACAGGTAACGCACATCTTAGCCATCAAAATGGTATACAACCTTTGGCATCCGCAGGAAACAAAACGCTTGCCGCTGTTGCTCAAACCGGTGTGGGTAAAATAATATTTACCACAATAAATAACAGTTACAGTTGGATGCTGGGTGGCGATAAAGAAGATTACGCGTCTTTTTGGTCGGCAATGATTGGTAAAGCTGCACGCAAGGCTGATGATGCATCATTGAAAATATCATTTGCCTCGTTACCCGTTGCAGGTGCCCCTGTTATCCTTAACATTGAACGCGGCGACTTTGGATTATTATCTATAAACAAACAACCGGTTTCTCCGGAGCAAAACCTGTCCGTGCCGTTCGCATGGGCTGCGGACGGACAAATAAATACCGCAGGCTGGCAAACCCTGCAAAGTGGCAATACAACAGCTAATTGGTACGCCTATCCGGCCAACCAATGGCGATCTGTACAATCTTCTGAAAAAATAAATGCTACCCGGGCATATGCAGTTTATCACCCGGCAACTTCAATTGTAACAGAACCAATACACAAAAAAGTTAGGATTGATGTCCCGAAAATTTATTTTTATATCCTGCTGCTTGCGGCATGTACTTTCCTATGGATAGAGGCAAAGCGCCTCACCTAAATCCTCTCCAAAGGAGAGGACTTTGAAAGGTAATCACCCTCTCCTTTGGAGAGGGCGGGGTGAGGCTTTTACATCGCATTTTTACTAACCCGTCTTCCCCGGTTGGGAATTAATTTTTTTGGAGGACAAACTTTGAGAAGAAGAGACTTTATTTATCTGACAGGTTTGGGTGCCGGAGCTATGGCACTCCCATCGCTTGACAGCTTTGGTAAGACCATCAATTTACAACAAGCCCTCGAGGGTATCGATGTGCGCGTTAAAAAGCAACTGGCCGATGCCGGGCTTAATGCTGCCAAATCTGCCGGGGCAAGCTATGCCGATGTGCGGATTGGCCGCTACCTTAACCAGTTTGTAATAACCCGCGAAAACCGCGTAATAAACGTAGCCAATACCGAATCTTTTGGAGTAGGTATTCGCGTAATTGCAAACGGTTGCTGGGGTTTTGCGGCTACCAATGAGGTAACTAAAGTCGGAATTGCCAAAGCTGCACAACGCGCCGTTGCTGTTGCAAAGGCGAACGCTAAACTGGGTAGTGCGCCAGTACAACTTGCACCGCAGAAAGGCTATGGCGAAGTAAGCTGGAAAACACCTATCGAGAAAAACGCTTTTGAAGTTCCTATAAAAGAAAAGGTAGACTTGCTGTTGGGCGCCAATGCTGCTGCCATGAGCGGTGGGGCTAACTTTGTTAACTCAATGATATTTGCGGTTAACGAGCAAAAATACTTTGCATCAACAGATGGCTCATACATTGACCAGGATGTGCACCGGCTTTATCCAACTTTTACAGTTACCAAGATAGATTCGGCATCAAACTCGTTTGAAACACGCCGTTCGTTGAGTGCGCCTGTAGGTATGGGCTATGAGTATTTGACACCGATGGCTGATCAGAAGATATCGTCGATAACACCGCTTTACAAAAAGCGTTACGATATGCTCGAGGATATAAAATTTGCTACCACACAAGCTGCAGATAAGGTAAAAGCAAAAAGTGTAGAGCCGGGGAAATACGACTTGGTATTAGACCCAAGTCACCTTTGGTTAACCATCCACGAATCGGTAGGCCACCCAACAGAGCTTGACCGTGTATTGGGTTACGAAGCTAACTTTGCAGGTACCAGTTTCCTGACGTTAGACAAATGGAAATCAGGCAATTTTGCCTTTGGAAGCAAGAACGTAAATATTGTGGGCGATAAAACCCAGGTAGGGTCGCTTGGCGCCGTTGGTTATGATGATGAGGGCGTTGCCTGTAAAAAATGGGATATCATTAAAGATGGTGTGCTGTTAAATTACCAGGCCATCCGCGATCAGGCGCATATCATCGGTCTTAATGAATCACAAGGGTGCTGTTATGCCCAAAGCTGGCAGGATGTGCAGTTCCAGCGCATGCCAAACGTATCATTGCAGCCGGGCAAAACGCCGCTGGCAGTTGATGATATGATCAAGAACGTTGAGAAAGGGATCTATATCATTGGTGATGGTTCATTCTCCATCGATCAACAGCGCTATAATTTTCAGTTTGGCGGCCAATTGTTTTACGAGATCAAAAACGGAAAGATAGCTGGTATGCTAAACGACGTAGCTTACCAGGCCAACACACGTGAGTTTTGGAACTCGTGCACGGCAGTTTGCGACGAACGTGATTACCGTTTAGGCGGATCATTTAACGATGGTAAAGGCCAGCCAAGCCAAAGTAGTGCGGTATCACATGGTTCGTCAACAGCAAGGTTTAACGGTGTTAATGTGATTAACACAAAAAGAAAGATCGGATAAGCATATGCCTATATATACAAAAGAACAAGCACAGGCTTTATTAAAGAAAGTGCTTAGCTACTCAAAAGCTGATGAGTGTGAGGTTAACCTGGGTGGCAGCGAGGGCGGCAACGTGCGCTATGCACTAAATGCAGTTTCAACTGCCGGCGATATCAGCACCGTTGGCCTTGCCGTAACTTCGGTTTATGGAAAAAAAGCAGGTTCGGCCACCATAGACCAGTTTGATGATGCATCACTGGAAAGGGTTGTTCGCCGCTCTGAAGAGTTGGCACAACTTGCACCGGAAAACCCGGAATATATGCCGATGCTTGGCCAAAGCGAATTTAAAGAAGCGATCACATACAATGCCAATACCGCTGCTATGACGCCCGAAAGTCGTGCCGAAATGGTAGGTAAAAGTTTGGAAGTGACCAAGGCCGCTAAGCTTAACGCAGCCGGTTTCCTCGAAAACTCCAGCGGTTTTAACGCGGTAATGAACTCTAAAGGCCTATTTGCCTATAACAAAAGCAGTGATGTTACTTTCTCCGTTACTACGCGTAACGAGGCGGGCACCATCTCGGGCTACGCCGCACGTGGCTTTACAGATGTATCAAAATTAGATACTGCATCTGCTACCCGCGTTGCCAGTATGAAAGCCAACGCATCGGCCAATGCTAAAGCACTTGAGCCGGGGAAATATACGGTGATATTAGAACCTGTTGCTGCTACCTACATGATGGAAAATATGTTCCGTTTTGATGCACGCAGCGCCGAAGAAGGCCGCAGCTTTTTGAGTAAAAAAGGCGGTGGCACCCGTTTAGGTGAGCAACTGGTAGATCCTAAAGTTACTATCTACTCAGACCCCTTTAATCCCGACCTGCCGTCATCAACATGGACAGGCGAAGGCTTACCGCGCGAAAAAACCATGTGGATTGATAAAGGGGTGGTAAAAAACCTGGCCTATTCACGTTTTTGGGCGCAAAAGAAAGGTGTAAAACCGGTGCCAAGCCCGGGCAATATCATCATGGAAGGCGGAGACGCCACCCTCGAAGACCTGATAAAAAGTACCGAGCGCGGCATCCTGATATCAAGGTTATGGTACATCCGTATGGTTGATCCGCAATCGTTGTTGTTAACCGGCCTAACCCGTGATGGTACGTTTTACATTGAGAACGGTAAGATCATCCACGCGGTAAAAAACTTCAGGTTTAATGAGAGCCCTGTAATTATGCTTAACAACCTGGAAGCCCTTGGCAAAACCGAGCGCAGCATCAGTGTAGAGAGCTACCGCAGCTATTTGATACCGCCAATGAAGATACGCGACTTTACGTTTAGCTCGTTATCAGACGCGGTTTAACGGCACAGCTTAAAAGAATGACAACAACACCACCTAAGGGAGCTGTAAAAGGAACGGCAACGGGGCTTTTCATGATGTGCTTTTTCACCATGATATGGGCAGCTGTAGCCTACGGTGGCTTGCAAGAGAGTATCTATACCTGGTCGTTAGCTATATTCCCTGTACTTAGCGTTGTTTTTCTTATAAAAGGGATTTCGTTATTTAAGATGGCCAGGGGCATACCCGAATCGACCTCTGAAACTGACAGGGCTGAGCAGAAACGGATAGGAAAGTGGTTTGGGATAACTTTTGGCGCGGAGGCTTTGGGAATCTTTATCGGAATCAATTTAGTGGTTAACCTCGGTTACCCGGAGCTTACTTTACCGGTGATGGCCTTGGTTGTAGGCTTACATTTTTATCCTATGGCTAAAATATTTAAGCGCAAGATAGATTATTATCTGGCTACATTTAGCACTTTGTTTGCTTTGAGCAGTATCGTTTTTACTTTGAGAAAAACAATGCCGGCTAATTACATACTTGCTTTTTTAGGTGTAGGGCTTGCCATTACAACATCGTGTTACGGTTTATACATGGCCAGGCAAGCAACACGTTGGTCAAATGCGTCGGTATAAGTAAGACAATAAAATATAACGCCATTGCAATTGCAGTGGCGTTTTTTGTTTCTTTGCAGCCCCAATAATAAAAGCCATGCAAGTTTTCCCTGTTATCAGTTCCACTATTTCTGCCGATGCTTTGATCCAATTTGTGAAAGATGCGTATGGTTTTGATGGAAGTATCACCTGCCGCTTGCTTAAAACTGGCATCAATCATAGTTATTTAATCAATGCTGGGGAGCAGAAATTCGTTTTCAGGATCTATAGCTTGGACTGGCGAAGTAAGGCAGAGATTGAAGAAGAAATACGTTTACTGGCTTTACTGAAGGATGGCGGCATCCCAATATCATATGCCATACCTTGCACGGATGGTAGTTACATACAAGCGTTAAATGCACCTGAGGGCGTGCGTTATGGCGTGTTGTTCAGTTTTGCCGAGGGTGAGAAAATATTGAATCTGTCCGCCGGTGTCCACTATACTATCGGACGGACAATGGCGCAGATGCATCAGCTTACAGAAGGATTAAGCCTGAAACGCATTACTTACACTGCTAACGTAATGCTGCAACAATCGCTTGAGCAGTTACAAAAGTTTCTCCCTACCGATACCGATGAAATGCAGTGGATGCTGTCCACCTAAAAAACTTTAATTGATCTGTGGAACGCCGCCGATACCACTAAGCTCCGCACAGGTGCTGTGCACATGGATATTTGGTTCGATAATCTGAATATCAATATAGATGGAAATGTAACACTGTTCGACTTTGATTTTTGTGGCAATGGCTGGCTTTGTTTAGATATAGCTTACTATATTCTGCAGGTTTACAGCACCGAGAAAGTAGAGTTTGAACGGGATGAAAAGTTAAAGAGTTTCTTTGAAGGATATGAAAGTGTAACGACCATAAACGATGAAGAGAAACGCCTGTTGCCGATGCTCGGTGTAAGCATGTACTACTTCTACCTCGGCATACAATCACAAAGATTTGACAATTGGTCAAACGTTTTTTTAAACGAAACCTATTTAAAACGGTTTATTACTGTGTTGGTCAGGAAATATTTTGACGACCACGTACATACATCATAAAACTATGAATACAACAAAAATCGGCTGGATAGGCCTCGGGTTAATGGGTAACCCCATGTCGCAGCAATTGCTTAAAGCAGGCTATCCGCTTACTGTTTATAACCGAAATAAGGATAAAGAAGCCGCGCTAAAAGAGCAAGGCGCCGGTACGGCATCAACTCCAAAGGATCTCTTACAACAATCGGACATCGTTATCATTATGGTGACCGATGATAAAGCCATCCGTGATGTTTTTGAGGGAAAGGAAGGTTTATTAGCTGCCGGTGGCGATAATAAAGTGATCATTAATATGAGCACGGTATCGCCGGCTATTAGCAAAGAAATGGCGCAGCGCTGTAAGGAGAAGGGATTAAATTATTTGGATGCCCCGGTATCCGGCAGTGTTAAACAAGCCGAGACCGCACAACTGGTAATAATGGCCGGCGGCGAGTCACAGGTATTTGAAAAAGTTAAACCTGTTTTAGATATCATGGGGAAATTATCGCTCAATGTGGGCAATACCGGAGCGGGCAACGCGGCAAAACTGGCAATCAATACCCTGTTGAGTTTTTACACTCAAGGCCTGGCAGAAGCCGTCATCCTCGCCAAAAACAATGGTATCAAACCTGAAATATTACTGGAGCTTTTAGGGAACGGTGCTATCGCCAACCCTTACACCAAAATAAAAGGTGACGCTATCGTAAACGATAATTTTACAGCGGCATTCAGCTTAAAGAATATTGTGAAAGACTTGAAGCTATCGCGAGATATCGGATTGACCACACCACTTGGCGAAACCGCATTAGCGACCTTCGAGGCGGCATCAGAGAAACATGGTGATGAAGATCTTATCGCGATCTATAAATATTTAAACGGCGAAAATTAATCGCGTTTACGTTTTAACGTGTACGATGGTTTGTTAGATTGAATATGTTCGGCATCATCGTACAGGTTAAGCGTTTTTTTATTGATGATGAACGAATAGGATTTCTGCTCTTTTGAGTTGATGTTGAAGATGATCTCATCATGACTGCGGTCAGGATCGGCTACCAGATCGTTTTGAACGAAGTAACGGTTCAATCCCGGCAAGCCTGATACCTTGCCATCGTCAGAGAATTTTGCTTTAACAGGTTTGCCTGCAGCGTTGGTGCCTTCGTAATTACCGGATAAGATGGCCTGGTTGATCATGTAGTTCATGGCAAAAGCGGGTGTTTCATCAGGCTGGTTTCCCATGGCTTTTACGTACTGCGCAGTACTGGTTTCCTTGGTATTGGTGTCGTAATGATAAATAATGAGCGTGGTGTCTTTGTTTTTAAGTTTATAGCTTAGCTCATCATTCCCTAAAATGATGGTAGTGGTATTGCGGCCCGGCTCAAACTTGAGCGTAACTTGGTTGGCTTCGTGGTTATTCCACACAGCGGGTACCGATATGCTGTCGCCACTCATCTTTGTGGTATCGATATGTAAAACGGTTATGCCCGTACCCCGCTCAACCGCCGCCAGTGGCGATTTACTTTTTTTCACTTTTTTAATGTAGTCCTTTTTTACCCACACGCCATTGATGAGCGGCTTAAACTGCTGTATCAGTTCTGGAGCCTGATTAAGCGTTTTTTCGGCCTTTTCCGCATTGTTACAGGCGCAAAACATACCAACGGATAATACAAGTGAAAGTATTTGCTTCATAACGGGGTATTGATAATGCCTAATATAACTTTATATGAGCAAAAAACGTGCTATTATGAAATAACGCTACAATAAATAAGGGCTTAACTAAATGTTGTTAGAATATCATACTGCCTAATAACGTTTAACTTCTGAACTTCTTTCGTAAATTTGTATTCATTAATTCCACGCCTGCATGAATGCTGATGCCGTTAAAGTGCTGCCCGGTAAATATTGTAACTCGTTAACAGATTACTCCCGCTTTGTTACCCGCGAGGTATTTATTGGCGATGTGCCCATGGGTGGCAACAACCCAATATGTATCCAAAGCATGACCACTACCGATACCATGGACACCATTGGTACCGTAGAGCAAACCATCCGCATGGTTAATGCCGGTTGCGAGTATGTGCGTATTACCGCGCCAAGTATCAAAGAGGCCAACAACCTGGCCGAGATAAAAAAACAACTCCGCATGCGCGGATGCAATGTTCCCCTGGTTGCCGATATTCACTTTACCCCCAACGCAGCAGAAGTTGCCGCGCGTATAGTTGAAAAAGTGCGCGTTAACCCCGGCAACTACGCCGATAAAAAGAAATTTGACCAAATAGATTATACTGACGCCCAGTATCAAGCCGAGCTCGATCGTATCTACCAGAAGTTTGCGCCGTTAGTGGCCGTTTGTAAAGAATACGGTACTGCCATGCGTATCGGCACCAACCACGGTTCGCTGAGCGACCGTATCATGAGCCGCTATGGCGATACCCCGCAGGGAATGGTAGAAAGCGCCATGGAATTTATGCGCATGTGCGAGCAACTGAATTACTATAACCTGGTAGTATCTATGAAGAGCAGTAACCCGCAGGTAATGGTGCAAGCCTATCGCCTGCTGGTAGAAACCATGGTTGCCGAAGGCATGAACTACCCGCTCCACCTCGGCGTTACCGAAGCCGGCGACGGCGAGGACGGCCGCATCAAATCTGCCGTGGGTATTGGTACTTTGCTCGAGGATGGCCTGGGCGATACTGTCCGCGTATCCCTTACCGAAGAACCCGAAGCAGAGGCACCGGTGGCTATTGCTTTGGTGAATCGCTACTCTGAGAGAAGTCAAAAGTCAAAAGTCAAAAGTCAAAATCCGTCTGCGGACTTCGGACTAAAGACTTCCGACTTATATTCTCCTTACGAATACAAAAAACGCGAAACTTATGAAGCCAATACCTTTATAGGCGGACACATGGTGCCGCGTGTGGTGGTTGACTTGGAGCATGCTAACCTTAAAGATCCATCGATATTAAGTGCAGCGGGTTATATTTATTCGCCTTTGCTGGATAAGTATAACATGGGCGAGCAGTCGGTTGATTTTGTTTTTTTGGGCGATAGTTTGCCATCGTTTAACATGCCGGGTAACTTAAGGCAATTGTACAATTATAAAACATGGCAAACGCTGGCTAATAAAACGCTTTGCCATCCGCTGTTTACATTGGCCGAATATACCGCAGCAGATGCCGACCGCTCGTCAGCCCTTAATCTGGTGCGCATTACCCACGCCGACCTCGATACTGATGCTTTCGGTGCTATTCCGCTGGATGCATCGCTGGTGTTTGTGTTAGAGACCACTGAACACCACGGCATGGCCGACCAACGTTCCTTTTTCCTCAAAATGCTGGAAATGGGATTGGATGTACCCGTTGTTGTAAAGAGAAGCTGCGCTTTTGAAAGTCAAAATTCAAAAGTCAAAATTCAAAAAGAGGATGCTGATCTCACATCTCATATCTCAGATCTCACTACTAATTTACAACTCTTCGCTTCTACCGATCTCGGCGCTTTATTAGTTGATGGTTTTGGTGATGGAATCTGGATAGATGCCTCGCAATTGCCTGCTGAAGTAATTACGTCTACGGCTTTCGGTATATTGCAGGCTACCCGTTCGCGCATCTCAAAAACAGAATATATCTCGTGCCCAAGCTGTGGCCGTACTTTGTTTGATCTAATGGTGACTACACAAATGATCCGCAGCCGTACCAGTCACCTTAAAGGATTGAAAATTGGCATTATGGGCTGTATTGTAAACGGCCCTGGCGAAATGGCCGATGCCGATTATGGCTACGTAGGTTCCGGCCCGGATAAAATCACCCTTTATCGTGGCAAAGAAGTAGTTAAGAAAAACGTAAACACCGATAAAGCCCTTGATGAACTCATCGATATTATCAAAAGCGATGGGAATTGGATAGATGCGGTAGAGTAAGAAACTCTTGATTATTGTTTATCAACCTGTAATTCTATAAAAGTATTTTGCGATCTTCTTAAAATAAAGATGCGGTCGAATGGTGTGATTATTATTTGAGGTTCGTTCTCATCAACAGAAAAATAAGAGGTTAAGTTCATTGCATCTTCTACAATCAATAACCATATCTGAAAATAAGCTTTTTTATAATTTTTAGGTTTGGTATTTTTCTTTGTGATAATAGTTTTGAACTCATTACTATTGTAGATCTCCGGAATTACGCCACCTTGTATTGCAGACCAACATGGATACTTGAATTCGGAAGTATTCGTTATAGAAATATATTCAATTTTTTCAGGCAAAATCATTCTCCTTTCATGCCAGTCAAAGCTTTCATATCTAAACATTGAGCCGTGTTTTGATGACCGTATCTTGGGAAGTTGTTGAATAACAAAATTTGCAATATACTTACTTAACTCTTTAACATCATTTTCTCTTAACTGGATCGGATTGGTAGTTGATAATCCATAAGAACACTTAAAGTCAACATGAACCATTAAGCAAAGATTGTGAGCTTTGTTATATAATAGTTCAGCTTGTTTAAGAATTTGATCAGCGTATTTACTATGCGCCTTTATGCTGACCCTGTTTGCGTCAGGTTCTCTGATTAATTGAGTAAGTTCTATGCCAATCCTCCATAGTAATCGAGAAATCTGGCTCAGGGGTAGATTGACGCTCAATCTTGGATTCTGGCGATATCAGCTTAACGAATTGCTTAATGTGAAGTTCTTCTATAAGTTCCTTGTCCATAAATTTACTTAAACCACTAAGTCTTTATTTCTTCAACACATACTTCCCATATACCCCCAGCGGCGCTATCCTATTCTCAAATATCACCTGCGGGCTGGCAAAGAATACTTTAAAATCAGCCTCGCTTATCTGGCCGGGATATGGCGCATAATAATGATCTGGGCGGCCGTTGCGCCATACCATGGCGTATGAGGGCTGATGTTTAGCCAGGATGGGTTGCAATACAGTGGTCCACCAGTTGGCCTGGGGGATTTGCTCGTAGCCCGTTTCGGGCAGGCAACTTAACTTGTTATTGCGTTTGGCAATGTAATTTACGATGCCCAAACGCAGATTGAGATTGTACTTATAATCATCGACGCTTTTGTAGCAGTAATTATCAAACCCAATAAAATCCACGTAGTTGTTACCGGGATAGCGCTGCATAAATTCTTCCTCGCTGTTAAAATCGGCCTCAGAAAAAACTATAAGCAGGTTATGCAGCTTCTTGGTTTGGCGCAGGTAATCGATGGTGAAGCGCCAAAATTGTTTAAACTCATCGGCCGTGCAGGTATTGGCACACCACCAAAACCAGTTGCCGGTTAATTCATGAAAGGGTCGGAACAGGATAGGTATCTGCTCACCATCGCCGCCTTTGAGATCAGCCATGTAGGTGGCAGCCTTATCAAGCCATTGTTTATAGGTTTCGTGGTATTGCCCGCCGGGCAGGATGGTTGCCACTGTACGCATGGTGGTATCCCAGGCTGTTTTACCGTTTGCAGGGTTATCCATGTGCCAGCAGAACGTGTTGATACCGCCTCGTTGGTAAGCTTCGCGCACCAGTTGTTTTTGATATTTGAAAGGTATCCCGTTTATGTCGCGCACGCTATCATGCTCAATCTTTGCCAGATCCCAGCCGTATAAGGCCGGATACACACCGGTAACACTTTTCACATCCGATTGATCTTCTACAAAACACCAGCCCACGCCGTAAGCCGTATCATCATGATGGCCAAAGATGGTGCCCGCACCTTTAAGGCGCTGCATACTATAATAAAGCTGTTTGGTTTCGTTGGTCGCTTTTGGATCGCTGGGATTAAATAATTGTGCGTTAGCCCGCATTTCACAGGCGATAATCAGGATCAATATAAAAAAGCTTAATGTTGTACAGCGGTTCATTTAAACATTAGTTACAACCCGAAGATAACGTTTTCACGAAAGGTAAACGGCAGGCGCAACCGAAAGTTTGAAGTGACCGTCAGTCAATTATTACAATTAACTGATTTAACTTTCCAAACAATTTGGTCAATACGGGCTTCTATATCTTACGTAAATTATACCTTTGCCCAATTAATGGAAGGCACAGAAACCACACCGCGTACCATAGCATCGCGCATAAAAGGAATTAGAGATGCAATTTCAGGCTTTTTCCTGATGCTGTACCGCATCTATGCTTTTGTACTTCGCTTTTTTAAGGAAGTGTTTTTACCCCCTTACGAGTTTAAAGAGGTTGTAAGGCAATGTTACGAAACCGGCGTAAGATCATTTACGCTCATTACCCTTACCGGTTTCATCATCGGGGTCATCTTCACCAAGCAAAGCCGCCCTTCGTTAACAGATTTTGGCGCCACATCATGGCTGCCGTCGCTGGTATCCATCGCTATCATGAAAGCGCTTGCCCCATTGGTTACCGCGCTGATAGCTGCTGGTAAAGTAGGCTCGAGCATTGGAGCTGAGTTGGGCTCTATGCGTGTTACCGAGCAGATAGACGCTATGGAAGTATCGGGCACCAAACCCTTTAAATTTTTGGTGTGTACCCGCGTCATTGCCACCACATTTACTATTCCTTTATTGGCTACCTATGTAGCGCTGATAGCCTTGTTTGGCGGATATTTAAACATCGCCCAAAACGAGGGTACCAGTTACTCAACTTTTATTGAGCAGGCTTTTGAGCCCATCACCTTTGTGGATATATGGGCATCATTGGCAAAAGCTGTAGTTTTTGGCTTTACAATTGGTATAGTAGGTTGTTACCAGGGCTATAACTCAACCAAAGGCACCGAGGGTGTTGGTAAAGCTGCTAACGGCGCCGTGGTAACCGCAATGTTTTTAGTATTTATTGAAGAAGTTTTAATTGTACAGATAGCCGGTTGGTTCCGATAATAAGAGATGGAAAAACAAAAGGCAAATATTGATCTGAATAATGAAGTGATCCGTATCCGCGGGTTGCAAAAATCGTTTGGCGATTATCATGTATTGCGTGGTATCGATCTTGATCTATATCAGGGCGAAAACCTTGTGGTGCTTGGTCGCTCTGGTACAGGTAAATCGGTATTGATCAAATTGATCTCGGGCATGTTGTATCCGGATACAGGTACTATTAACGTATTGGGTAACGAATTAACTGGCATCACCGAAAAGGAAATGGAAGCGCTGCGGATTCGCATTGGCTTCTCGTTCCAAAACAGTGCCTTGTATGATAGTATGACCGTGCGTAAGAATCTGGAGTTTCCATTGGTACGTAACCGCAAGGGTATAACCCGTAAGGAGATAGACACCAATGTGCATAGCGTGTTAGATGCGGTTGGCTTGTCGCAAACTATTAACCAGATGCCATCAGAATTATCGGGAGGGCAGCGCAAACGCATAGGTATCGCCCGTACGCTGATACTGAACCCTGAGATCATGCTGTATGATGAACCCACAGCCGGCCTCGACCCAATAACCTGTATAGAGATAAATGAACTGATAAACGAGGTACAACAACGCTATAATACATCGTCCATAATAATTACCCACGACCTTACCTGTGCCAAAATGGTAGGCGACCGTGTGGCGATGCTTTTGGATGGTCAGTTTCAGCGTGTTGGTTCTTTCGACGAGGTTTTTGCAACGGACGATGCCCGCGTGAAACCTTTTTATGATTATAATTTTGTAGAATAAGATATTAAGTATCCAATTATGGACGCAGCAGATAATAGAAAATCGATAATTGTAGGTGTATTTGTGTTTTTAGGCGTGGCAGTATTTGTACTGGGCGTGCTCACACTGGGCGGATCACAAAAAACCTTTGTAAAAAGCATACACATCAGCTCGGTATTTACCGATGTTGCCGGATTAAAAAAGGGTAACAACGTTTGGTTCTCAGGCGTAAAGGTGGGTACCATTAAAGAGATCAAATTCACCGGCCTGCACCAGGTTGAGGTAATCATGAGCGTTGATGCCGCTACGCAGCCTTATATCCACCGCAATGCAGGTGTACGCATCAGCAGCGATGGTTTTATTGGTAACAAGATCATCGTGATTGATGGGGGTAGTCCGCAGGCACCTATTGTCCAGGATGGCGACGTATTGTTGTCTGACAAGATGCTATCTACTGACGACATCATGAAAACCCTACAGCAAAATAATCAAAATATACTGGCAATTACCAATGATTTTAAAACCCTAAGCAAACAGATACTGGCAGGTAAAGGCACAGTGGGCGCTTTATTGGCCGATAGCACTATGGGTAATCAGCTAAAGCTAACCATGCGTAACCTGGCAACTGCAACAACAAGCGCATCACAAATGGCGATGCAGCTAAACAACTTTAGCCAGAAAATGAACACAAAAGGCGGCTTTGCAGATAACGTATTAACGGATACCGTTACCTTTAACCGTATCCGAGCATCGGTAACCAAGCTGCAGGAAGCTGCAGCAAATGCCAGCACCCTTACCGATAACCTTAACAAAGCCAGCAATAAGTTGAACACTACAGATAATGCTTTAGGTGTTTTACTAAACGATCCAAAAATGGCGGTGCAGGTACAAAGCACATTGAATTACCTGCAGCAAAGCTCCGTTAAATTAAACGATGACCTTGAAGCTGTGCAACACAACTTCCTGCTCAAAGGTTTCTTCAAAAAACGCGAAAAGGCCAAACAGGATAGTTTGAAAAAAGCTATGTAAAGATGTAAAAAAGAAAGGCGATGAGTGATTATCGCCTTTCTTTTTTAGAAACGGATTATGCGTGTCATTGCGAGCGTAGCGCGGCAATCTCATAGGACAAGCATGCTGACCTGCCTTTAAGATTGCCGCGTCGCTGCCGCTCCTCGCAATGACATGGTACCTTTTTTTTTGTCTGACGCTTTCCCAGTTGTAAGTTGAGATTGTCGCGCCATAGTTCATAATTACATATTATCTCATCCACCAAACCATCCACTCAAATCCCTGTTGTATCAACATGCGTAACTACAGGAAACCCGTTTGGCAAACTATTGGCTTAGGTGCATTGGCCGGCATGCGTGCAAGTGCAGCACCGGCGATAGCCAGTTATTATTACAATGATGGTGCCTCGCCTATTTTGCCTTTTTCGGTTTTTAAATTTGTGCAGTCGCCGGTGAATAGCATTGCTACCAAAATTATTGTGCTTGCGGAAGAAAGAAGACCGGTACAAAAAGCCAGCAGGCCCGATCTAAACCAACTGGCCATTCACGTAATGTCGGGGGCTGTAGCAGGGGCTACTATTTTCCGGAAAAGCCGCCAAAACGTTTTGCATGGCATGCTGTTAGGTGGTGCTGCGGCACTTGTTACTTCTGTAGCGGGATTTTATCTCAAGAACTATGCAGCCAAATTCCCCGAGGTTACCTCGCCTTTAGCCGATGCTTTTCAGGATGCTTTCCAAATGAGCAGCGGTGTCGCGCTGGGCAAAAATTAACGGTATCACCCACAAATTATTCTTATTTTGTTTTTTATTTAAACCAATGATGGCATTAATGCGTATAGATTGGCGTGTCTACGGCAGACGCATATAATTGCCGTTTTTTTAAGCAGTGCGATAATAAAACCCTGGTTAGTGAAAATAAATTAACCGAAATATTATTTTTAGAAACATCTTTATGCGCAAATTTCAAAAATATTAGATATTTTTGATGTGCCCTTACTAAACATTGGTTGAACTTGAGAGAACAGTTAACATATAACGAAGCCTCTTTGCCTTCGGTTAAACAAGCCGCGCAAGAGCTTTACACCAACTATGGTGCGATGTTGCTTGGCTACATAACAGAGGTAGTAAAAGATCGCCCCGCAGCTGAGGGTTATCTTGCTGATGTATTTTCAGGCTTAAGCACAGGCGATATTTATCATATCGCAGGCACAGCGGATGGCAGCACTTATGTACGGCTGCAACAATACACACGGAAAAAGCTCGTTTCGTTTATCAGCACAACTGATGACTGCGCCAATGTGGAAATTAAAGGCAACCGGTTGATAGACCTGATGAACCCTGAGCAGCAACTTGTTTTTTGCGGGTTACATTACCATGGTAAAACCATTGGCAAGTTAGCAGGCGAACTTAATAAGACCGACGAGGAGATAAGGCAAATATTAAAGCAATCATTCAATATAATCAGGAGCAACCGTAAATGATACAGCAGTACATTGATAGTGGCGTTTTGGAAGCCTATGTTACAGGTTCTGCCTCAGATACTGAGGTTAAGGAGTTGTTACGCATGAAGGCCGAATATCCTGAGGTTAGCGTTGCTTTACAACAGCTTGAGGCCGACATGGAATTTTTAGCCCTTAACATGGCCGTTACTCCACCCGCCCATACCTGGGATAAGATATCGGATAACATTGACGAGATAATGCTGCGCGAGAGCCGCGAGCTACAGCAATTTAAACAACCCGAGCAACAGCAGGAAGCCCCGGCTGCAAGTGGCCCTACTTATATTGAGGTAGAAGGCGCATCAAGCCACATGCGGATCCACAAAGCATGGCGATGGGTGTTTGCTGCGGTGTTTGTTTTGGGTAAGATATTTTTGGCTTGCGCCATTTATTTTTATTTGGAGAACAGGCAGGCGCAGAAGCAGTTAATTAAACTGGAGACCGAAATTAAGCAATTAAAGCGTTAAACATTAGATGTTTAAACCGTTTTGATTTTTCACTTTTAATAAACTTTTAATATTCGAGATAGTTGTTTATTGTAAGACACAACACAATATGGCAACATCAACAGAGAAAAAAGAAGGGACTAAGGCGGAAGAAGACAAAACCAAAGGCACCGATAAAAAATTGGAAACAGAAATGCCTTTAAGCGAAAAAGACGAAGTTAAAAAGGCTGAGCATCATACCAATAAGCAATCCCAAAAGAATAAATAAGAAAAGCCCGGAATATTTCAGTCCGGGCTTTTCTTATTATCGCTCATTTAATTGCTCATAACTTCTACACCCTTTAAAGCGCCTGCTATATTATCTATCAGGTTTTGCTCAGTAAAAGGTTTTAACACTACGCCTGTCATCCCTACTGATAAGTACCTTGCCCTGTCTTCTTTAAGTACGTTGGCAGTTAATGCTAAAATTGGTATGGTCGCTTTGCGCGGGTTGATATTAGCGCGTACCAATTGTGTAAGCTCAATGCCACTCATCTCGGGCATTTCAATATCAGTTAATATGGCGTGGTAACGGTTATCTTCAAACAGTTGTAAAGCTTCGCGGCCATTGTTGGCTACATCGAAAGTAACACCCCATTTTTTAAGGATGGTACTTACCAACAGCACATTGAACTTGTTATCTTCGGCTATCAGCATATGTTTTCCCTCAACTACTTCCCGTGGATCGAACTTAATTCCCGGTGTTTCCTCAATAACACACTCATCTTTCGAGGCAATATCTAATGGCAATTTAAAGCTAAAGATCGATCCGGCGCCTAACTTGCTGGTCACTTTAATGCTGCCGCCCTGTAATTCTATTATTTTTTTGGAAATGGCTAAACCTAAGCCTGTGCCGCCATAGTTAGCTGCTTTTTGGGCTGATGCAACCTGCGAAAATTCCTCAAATATCAATGGCAAATGTTCTTTGTCTATACCCAATCCGGTGTCTTTAACCTGCACATTCAACACTTTTTGGCCGAGCTTATCATCAGTCAAAAAAGCGCTGATGGTGACGCCACCCGTAGGGGTAAATTTGATGGCGTTACTGGTCAAATTCATGATCACCTGTTTCAGCCTAAAGTAATCGCCGGCAAGGCAAACATCCTGTTCAAAATCAATATCTTGTTT
>JAESTD010000048.1 GCA_016763755.1 Mucilaginibacter sp. | reverse complement strand
TTGGCATCGAGCCTCCCGTAGTAGGTGTGCTCGGTCGCGGTCGCCAGCACGAACTCGACCGGCAACGCGTCCTTCTGCTCCCGCAGGTAACGCAGCACGTGCCCCATCCGGTGTTCCTCGATCTGTAACTCGAGCCGCCACTTGTCCTTTACGTTCATTAACAGGTTTGTTACTGTCAGTTTTACAGTTTAATTAGCTATTTTTCGCTGTAACATTAATGCGTCAACGACGTCTTAATTTGAGCATAAATAAACTACCTTGGCTTTGTTATGCACGCATATTATTTAAACTGTTAACTATATGAAAACTCTTTACGCTGCCGCTCTTATCGGCAGTATGAGCGCTGTTGCGCTAACTGCGTCTGCACAGCAGGCGGCCCCTCAGCCGGAAGATCCGGCACTGAAAATTTACCGCGAAACCCCAACAAAGTACAGCGATCTGGTACATACCAAGCTCGATGTGCGTTTCGATTACAAAAAGCGCTACATGTACGGTAAAGAGTGGGTTACTTTAAAACCTCACTTCTACCCTACCGATTCATTATCGCTTGATGCAAAAGGTATGGACCTTAAATCTATCGCCATTGTAAAGAACGGCAAAAACATGCCGTTGAAATTTACTTATGATAGCCTTGTGGTTAAAATTAAGTTAGACCGCACCTACCGCAACAACGAGAACTACACTGTTTACATAGACTACACCGCCAAGCCAAATGAGTTTAAAGCGCAAGGCAGCATGGCTATTACCGATGCCAAAGGCTTATACTTTATCAACCCTGATGGTACGGAAAAAGATAAGCCAACACAGATATGGACGCAAGGCGAAACCGAAGGCTCATCTGTTTGGTTCCCAACCATTGATAAACCCAACCAAAAAACTACTGAGGAGATCAGCATGACCGTTCCAGCTAAGTATGTTACTTTGTCTAACGGCCGTTTGGCTTCGCAAAAAGTTAACGGCGATGGCACCCGTACCGATACCTGGAAAATGGAGTTGCCACACTCGCCATACCTGTTTATGATGGCAGTTGGCGATTTTAAGATCGTTAAAGATACCTGGAGAGGAAAAGAGGTAAGCTATTATCTTGAGCCTAAATATGCGCCTTACGCAAGAGATATCTTTGGTTTCACACCAGAGGTAATGGAATTTTACTCAAAAACCTTAGGTGTTGATTATCCCTGGAACAAATACTCGCAAATTGTGGTACGCGATTATGTGAGTGGCGCGATGGAAAACACATCAGCCACCTTGCACGGTGATTATGTACAGGCTACCAAACGCGAATTATTGGATAACTATTACGGCCAGGGCCCAAGCACTATCGTACACGAACTTTTTCACCAGTGGTTTGGCGATTATGTTACTGCCGAAAGCTGGAGCAACTTAACCGTTAACGAATCATTTGCCGATTTTAGCGAAACCCTATGGGCCGAACATAAATACGGCAAAGATGCAGGTGATGCCCATATACAAGACGACCGCGAGAACTACCTGAGCCAGCCAAAACTGCGCACTAATGATCTGGTACGTTTCCACTATAAGGATAAAGAAGATATGTTTGATGCAGTTACCTACCAAAAAGGTGGCAGCATTTTGTACATGCTTCGCAACTATTTGGGTAACGATGCTTTTTACAAAGGTTTGGGAATCTACTTAAAATCAAACGCCTTTAAAAACGGCGAAGCACACCAGTTACGTTTAGCTTTGGAAGAAGCCAGCGGCCGCGATTTGACCTGGTTCTTTTACCAATGGTATTTTGGTGCTGGCCACCCAATTTTGGGTATCGACTATAAATGGAACGAGGCTACCAAAACCCAAACTGTGGTATTAACCCAAAGCCAGGACGGTAACGCGTTTATCTTGCCTTTGGCGATAGACGTTTACGCAGGCGGTAAAAAAGAGCGCAAACAATTCTGGATGCGCAACAAGGTTGATAGCCTGGTATTCCACTCAGATGTTAAACCAAGCCTTGTTAATGTTGATGGTGATAAAATGCTGTTAGCTAAGAAAACCGACAACAAAACGCTTGATGAGTTTGCATTCCAGTACTTTAACGCGCCTTTGTTCTTAGACCGTTATGAGGCTGTAAAAGCTGCTGCAAAATCACAAAACAGCCAGGCTGCTGCCCGCAAAGTGATCATTGCTGCATTGAACGATAAATATTGGGAGCTGCAAATAGATGCGATCAAATCTGCCGATCTCACAAACGATGATGTGCGTAATGCAGCGCAACCTATCCTGGCTAAATTGGCACAGCTTGACCCTAATAATCTGGTTAAAGCTGCAGCCATTAATGCTTTAGGTAAACTAAAGGCATCGGGCAACACCACAATATTTAAACAGGCATTGAACAGCCAGTCGTACGCGGTACAGGGTGCTGCGTTAAATGCTTTGGCATTAGTAAACCCTGCCGAAGCGATGGACTTAGCTAAATCATACGAAAAAGATAGCAATGGTGCGCTTAAACAGGCGGTATTAACCACCTATGCAGTAGGCGGCAGCGATGAGCAATGGCCGTTTGTTTACGAATCGTTTAAAGAAGGGCAGCCTCAAACGCAGTTTAACCTGATGAGGAACTATGCTGATATGATCGGCAGACTTAAAACCCCGGCTAATGCACAGCAAGGCGTTAACTCAATTATTGAATTTGCTAACAAATACAAAAAATACGGTATCGGCCCGCAGATAGCAACTATCCTTACAGGCGTTAAAGATGCCCGTACAAAAGCAGGTGATACTACATCAAATGCTGCAATTGATAAAGCTATAGCTGATTTAAATGCACCTGCCAACTAATATTGATTAAATCATTCCTGAAAGCCGCTCCAAATTGGAGCGGCTTTTTTTATGTGCCCATATGTTAAATTTAAAGATTTAACATTTTTTAACCGCAATTAGCAAACAGTTTGCCGCGCAATCAATTAATTTAGTATCACCTTAAAAATCTATCATGAAGAAAATACTACTTCTTGCTTTGTCTGTTTCAGCGGCAAGTGCTGCAATGGCGCAAAAAGCAACTATAGCCCCTTTTGATAATACGCTTAATGGCGCTTTAGTTAAGCCATTTAAACCGGATAGTACATGGCGCATTGCACCACCGGCTGTTCCTGCTGGTAAACTTTTTAAACAGAAAGATATCGACATTAAAAAGATCGCTTCTAACAAGCAATTCGAGAATCAGTTACTTTTCAATGACCCACCGAGTGTTTATCAAATGCCCGCTACGAAATTGCCGGGTAACTCCAAAATGCCTGTTATAAAACTTGATGGTAAATCTAAAATGCCGATAGTTGGCAAGGAGCCTCAAACGAAGAATAGCAGGGACAGCGTAGTAGTAACGCCTTAAAAATCCTTATTCAGCAATTTCTCCAGTTCGGCAAAGCTTACATCCATTTTGATACGGCCCTGCTTGGCGTATGAGATCTCGCCGGTTTCTTCGGATACGATGATGGCCGTGGCATCATTTGCCTCGGTAACGCCTATGCCCGCACGGTGACGCAGACCGAATTGGGCAGGCAGGTCTGATTTCTCCGTAACCGGTAAAATACAACTGGCCGATTTTATTTTGTTCTCAGAAATAACCACCGCACCATCATGCAGCGGGCTATTCTTCTGAAAGATGCTTTCTAAAACCCGCTTAGAGATCTTGGCATCCAGCACTTCGCAGCTGTTCTGGTAAAACTGCTCATCATAGTATTTGGCAAAAACGATTAACGCGCCGGTGCGGGTTTGTTTCATGCTTTTGCAGGCATCGATGATAGGCTTAATGCGGGCATAGTTATTCTTCTCTACATCGGCCTTACCAAAGAAATATTTCCACCAGGCTTTGTTGCGCTGCAAGGATGCATTCTTTCCTACCAAGAGCAAAAAACGCCGCACCTCCTGCTGAAAAACAATAATAATGGCAATGATACCTACATCTGCAAACTTACTGAGTATGCCTGATAGCATCTGCATGTGCAAGGCATCTACAATGCGGTAAACCAGGTAAATAGTTATAAACCCAATAAAAATATTGGCAGCAATAGTTCCCCTGATGAGGTTATACAACTGGTAAATAAGGAAAGCCACCAGCAATATATCCAATACATCAAAAATGCCAAATTTTGGAAAGTTAAGTTCAGGGAAATGCATATCACGAAGTTAGCAATCTTTGGGGAAGATTGGTAGTCACCGTTTCGTGAACCCTAAATAAAGGATTGTAATGACCTCGATCATACATAGCTTGAAATAGACAACGGCAAGTATGGTAATCGCATTTAATTCTATATTTGCAGCATGAGCAAACTCTGGCAGAAAACTACCAACGTTGATAAACTGGTTGAGAACTTTACCGTGGGCCGCGATCGCGAACTGGATAACCAGATGGCGGCTTTTGATGTACTGGGATCATTGGCGCATACCAGAATGCTGGAGTCGATAGGTTTGCTGAATAACGACGACTTGGCTTTGGTGCAGCGTGAGCTGAAAGTGATCTACAACGATGTACAATCAGGAGATTTTGCCATTGAAGATGACGTGGAAGATGTACACTCGCAGGTAGAGCTACTACTTACCCGCCGCATTGGCGATGCCGGTAAAAAGATCCACAGCGGCCGCTCACGTAACGACCAGGTTTTGGTTGATCTGAAGTTATTTTTCCGCCACCAGCTACAGCAGGTGGTTACCGAGACTGATAATTTATTCCGCCTGTTGATACAGTTGAGCGAGGAACATAAAGACGTATTGCTACCCGGCTACACACATTTGCAGGTAGCTATGCCATCGTCGTTCGGTTTATGGTTTGGAGCTTACGCCGAAAGTTTGGTTGATGACCTGGAAATGGTTTTGGCCGCCTGGAAGATCACCAACAAAAACCCATTGGGTTCGGCGGCAGGCTACGGTTCATCATTCCCGCTTAACCGCACCATGACCACCGAGTTACTTGGTTTTGATAGCATGGCACACAACGTGGTGTACGCGCAGATGGGCCGTGGCAAAACGGAGCGTATCATCGCGCAGGCCTTATCATCGATAGCCGCCACGCTGGCTAAAATGGCCATGGACCAGTGTTTATACCTGAGCCAGAACTTCGCGTTTGTGAGCTACCCGGAGCATTTGACCACGGGCAGCAGTATTATGCCGCACAAAAAGAACCCCGATGTTTGGGAAATTATGCGCGGCAAATGTAATCGCTTACAAGCACTGCCAAACGATGTAGCCATGATGACCACCAACCTGCCATCGGGCTACCACCGCGAACTGCAGTTGCTGAAAGAGCTGCTTTTCCCGGCTTTTACCGATCTGATGGATTGCCTTCAGATGGCCAACTTTATGCTGCAGAACATTAGCGTTAACAAAAACATTTTGGACGACCCCAAATACGCCTACTTGTTTAGCGTTGAAGAAGTGAACAAAGCGGTACTAAACGGCACACCTTTCCGCGATGCGTATAAGCAGATAGGTTTGGATATTGAACAAGGTAATTTCAATCCCGATAAAACTGTGGCCCACACCCATGAAGGCAGCATAGGCAACCTGCAGAACGAGCAGATAGGCGCTGCCATGGATAGACTGATAGGCAGCTTCGATTTTAGAAGGATTGAGGACGCGATTAGTTGGTTGGTGAAGTAAGTCGGGAGTCTGAAGTCGGTAAGTCCGAAAGGCAGAACTTTGCTTCATTATTCATTTTTTTAATTACGGACTTCCGGACACACGGACGTCCGGACTAAACAAAACCCCATGCACGGACGCAACAGAGCAGACATATACCCCGGATTGGAAGTAGACATTATCCTTAAAAAAGACAAGCGCAGCGGCAAGCTTACCCGCGGCGTGGTGAAAGATCTGCTTACAAGCGCCACCTACCATTCGCGCGGTATAAAGGTGCGTTTAGAGGACGGACAGGTAGGCCGTGTTGCCAATATTGTTGAAGAAGACTAAATTAGCCATACATTAGTTGTATGGTAACCAGCACCTCACCAAAAAAAAAATTCTTATATCGGATTGATGCACATTACCGCCTCATCATTTCATTGGTGATTGGTGCGCTGGCATTCCTGCTGTCGAGGCATCTACAGTCAGTGCCTGAGGTAACTTTGATCACCTGGATAGCGGTGGCACTCAGCATTATTGTGCTGGATTGGGTAACCATATTAGGAGCACACCCCCGAGAAATAAGGAAAATTGCCAGTCTGGAAGATTCGAGCCGTACGTTGATATTCCTCTTTGTGATGGTGGCCTCGCTGGTGAGTCTGCTGGCGATATACCTGCTGCTGAAATCATCAAAAAATACGCCCGAAGAAACAGCTGCTGCTTATATTATACTGGCCATGATTGCCGTAGTGGTATCATGGTGGCTGGTACATACGGTATTCACTATGCGATATGCGCATTTATATTACACCAGGGATAGCCACGGTAAAGAGATTGGCGGCCTTGATTTCCCGGCGGATATGAAAGACCCCGATTACCTCGATTTCGTTTACTTCTCCTTCGTTATCGGCATGACTTTCCAGGTATCCGATGTAGAGATCTCATCCCGCCGCATCCGCCGCCTGGCATGGATGCATGGGCTTATTTCATTTGCATTCAATACAGCTATAGTTGCGTTGAGTATTAACGTAATATCGGGGCTGGTGTCTAAGTAGGACCGCTGATTGGGGGTGATTAGGGGATTAATTTGATTTTACTGTTCCCTTCATGTCATTGCGAGGAGCGGCAGCGACGTGGCAATCTCATAGGTGGTTCTGCGTGCTTGTCCTCTGAGATTGCCGCGCTACGCTCGCAATGACAGGGCTCGATATCTATTCCCCTTCAATCTTCGAATGTGTCTTCGTATCCTTCATCAAAGAATACACCGCCAGCGAAACGCCTATACAAACAGTAACATACCAATAAAACCAGCTTTCGTGGCGATTTTGCTTGAATAGCAGAGCGATATACTCGGCCGAGCCACCGAATATCGAAACCGCAATGGCATACGGAAAACCAACACCCAAAGCACGGATGTGCGCGGGGAATAGTTCAGCTTTTACTACGGAGTTAATTGACGTATAATTACTCACCACCAGCAAGGCGATCATAATAAGCGAGAACGCAACCCAAAAGTTCATGGTATTGCCCAGAAAGGTGAGTATCGGGATAGTGGTGAGTAAACCTAAAATACCGAAAGCTTTAAGCATGGGCTTGCGGCCTATCCTGTCGGAGATGTAACCATACAGCGGCTGCAATAACATAAATACCACAAGGGTTAAGGTGGATATCAGCGTGGCATCGCTTTTATCAAAGCCGCTGGTATTAACCAGGAATTTCTGCATATAGGTTGTAAACGTATAGAAAGCCACGGTACCGCCAAGGGTAAGGCCAACAACCGTGAGTACCTCGCGCGGGTGCTCACCTAAGGCTTTAAGGGTGCCCCGAAGTTCAGGCCTCTTAGTTTCCTGATCAAAGGTGGCCGACTCCTGCAGGGTGCGCCTCAAGTACATTACCACAATGGCCAGCACGGCACCTATACAGAATGGGATGCGCCAACCCCAGCTGTGCAGTTGCTCTTCGGTAAGGAAAACACGTTGCAGTAATACCAACACACCGAGGGCTAATAATTGCCCCATTATAAGTGTTACATACTGAAAACTTGAGTAAAATCCACGGTGCTTTTTATCCGCCATCTCGCTGAGGTAAGTAGCGCTGGTGCCGTACTCTCCTCCTACGCTGATGCCTTGCAGCATCCGGGCCAGCACCAACAAGATGGGTGCAGCAACATTAATATATTTATAACTCGGGGTAAGAGCTATCATCAACGAGCCTGCACTCATCATCAACACCGAGAAAGTGAGTGCTTTTTTGCGGCCATGCTTATCAGCAAATGTTCCCATCAGCCATCCCCCTATCGGGCGCATCAGGAACCCGAGGGCAAAGATGCCGGCAGTGTTCAATAACTGAGCAGTCTGACTTCCTTTCGGAAAAAACGCGCCCGCAAAGTACAGCGAGAACGCCGAGTAAACATACCAATCGTACCACTCCACCAAATTACCCAACGAGCCGCCAATGATGGACCAGATACGGCTTTGTGTTGTTGGTGGGTTGGTGCTCATAGGTGTATTTGTTTTTGCCAAGATAGGGAAAAATACGAACCCATTCATCCCACGCGTCATTGCGAGGTACGAAGCAATCTCCTAACTGTGCAGGACCGCCTGTCCTAAAGAGATTGCTTCGTACCTCGCAATGACGCCTTTTATCTTACTGCATTTTTCCCTATATTTCCTTATGCTTTTTACTGAGGATTTTTTGCATTACGTGTGGCAGTTCAGGTTATTTAACCGATTTAATTTGCGCACTACCGAGGGCGAAGAGCTGGAGATACAGTCAGTGGGATTACACAACAACAACGCCGGGCCCGATTTTCAGAATGCCCGTATACGCATTGGCGAAACCACCTGGGCAGGCAATGCAGAACTGCATCTTTCCTCATCCGACTGGCAAAAGCACGGGCATACTACCGATGCCTCATACGACAATGTAATACTCCACGTAGTTTATAATGATGACGCACCACTTGTGCGGACAGACGGTAAACGCGTACCCACACTGGAACTAAAAGACCGTATCCCTGCAGAATTACATCACCGTTACCACAACCTGGTATTCGGCAACCAAAGCATCATCCCCTGCGAGGGGAGCATTGCCACGGTAGATGGCATCACGATGCAAAACTGGCTCACGCGGATATTGGTAGAACGATTGGAAAAACGATCGCAAACCGTAATAGCCGCCCTGCAGCAAAACCGTGGCGACTGGGAAGAAACGTTTTACCAATTCCTGGCTGCCAACTTTGGTTTTAAAGTAAATGCCCTGCCTTTTGAACTAATGGCAAAATCGCTGCCGCAAAATATTTTGGCCAAGCATAAGAACAATGCCATGCAGATTGAAGCACTCATATTTGGTCAGGCCGGTTTTTTGGATGGTGATGTGGAAGATGCTTATCCGAAAGCTTTACAGACAGAATATAACTTCCTGTGTAAGAAATATAACCTCTTGCCTATTGAGAGCCATCTTTGGAAATTCCTGCGGATGCGGCCTCAGAACTTCCCTACCGTGCGTTTGGCTCAGTTTGCGGCTTTGATTTATCAATCTAACCATCTGTTCTCAAAAGTTTTGGAGATAAAGGATGTTAAGGAAATGCGCGAGCTGTTCACCAATATCCGGGTAAACGAGTATTGGGAAACCCATTATCGTTTTGATAATGCGAGCAAGGCATCATCAAAAAGCTTAGGCGCAGCTTCTATCGATACGTTGATATTGAATACTGTGGTGCTTTTTCTTTTTAGCTATGGTAAACATTTGCAGTTGCAATACTATGTGAGTCGCGCGTTAAAAATGCTTGAAAATATCCCGGCCGAGCACAACAATATCACCGATGATTTTGTTAACTTAGGGTTGAAAATAAATTCGGCGTTTGATTCGCAGGCACTGCTGGAACTAAAAAACAGTTACTGCAGTTATAAGAAATGCCTGCAATGCGGCGTTGGAATTAAAATACTAAAACCCAATTGATATGTTACAACGTGTTATCACCTTTTTTGAGCGCTACTCTTTTGGGGTATGCACCTATCTCGGCGAACGTTTTAACATATCAATCGCCAAAATAAGGTTATTCTTTATCTACTCGTCGTTCTTGGCGGTAGGCTTCCCGTTGATATTTTACTTTTTTGCAGGTATTGTGCTGGATATCCGCAATTACGTAAAACGCAAACGTACACGGGCTATCGATCTGTAAGTTTAATCCTATCAACTCGTATAGTTTCTACTTTTGTCCGGTTAGATAACAATATAAGAAAATAGTACATAAATAATATGCCAACATACTTAATGCTATAAACCCGCTATAGTTAAACCGACCTAAAGGATATTTTTTAATAAATAAACGATATCTATTCCGCCGAAATATTAAAAGGTAGTTTATTACATAAATTACAATAAACACCAAAGCCATGTCCAAAATGAGAGATTGTTTTTTCCCAAAAACTGTAAAAATTCCTAATACCCCAAAATCTGTTTCATAAACATGGAAATATTTCAGCCAAAGTAATGTGCAAAGTACAGCAAGCGTGAATGTCCACGAAACCACAACTAAAGTTTTCTTTGCGCCCCGCCTTTCTTTAGGATGATGCTTCTCAAAACGTTGTATACCATCACACCAAAACAGATAATAGTAATTCGTCATAAGGTATGATTAATGTGGTGATACACACAAGAACAGCCTGCACAATTACATGTAAAGCTACCGATTTTCTGCGAAGAAATCACGTTAAACTATCCCATCAAGCATTTTGATGTACAGCTCAATGCCGTGACCTATCTCATCTACATAAACAAACTCATCTGCCGAGTGTGATCGTGCGGAATCGCCGGGACCAACTTTGATGCTTGGGATATCCAGCAACGACTGGTCTGATGTAGTTGGCGAACCATAAGTTTTACGACCCAAGGCCACGCCCGATTGTACAAAGGGGTGGTTTTTATCTATGGACGATGGTTTCAAGCGGATGCTGCGCGGGCGCACCTCGCAATTCACATGCTCGCGAATGATCTCTAATACTTCCTCATTTCGGTAAGCATCGGTCACCCTAACATCTACCGTAAAAGTACAGGTTGCCGGCACCACATTGTGCTGCGAGCCGGCGTTAATGATAGTCACCGACATCTTGATAGGCCCAAATACTTCCGACTCTTTAGGGAAGCGGAAATTGCGGAACCACTCAATATCTTTCAGCGCTTTGTATATAGCATTATCACCTTCCTCGCGGGCGGCATGGCCGGCAATCCCGTATGAAGTACAATCCAACACCATCAGGCCGCGCTCGGCAATGGCAAGTTCCATCAAGGTTGGTTCACCTACAATGCCGAAGCTAAGTTCACCCAGATCAGGGATGATGAGTTCGAGACCGTTAACGCCCGAGATCTCTTCTTCGGCAGTAGTAGCCAGGCAAAAGTTATATTTAAGATCGGTACGCTCGTAGTAATATAAAAACACGTGAATGAGCGATACCAGGCAACCGCCGGCATCATTACTACCCAAGCCATACAATTTGCCATCCTCAATTTTGGCATCGTATGGGTCGCGGGTGTAGCCGCTGTTGGGCTTTACCGTATCATGGTGCGAGTTAAGCAGGATGGTTGGTTTGCTTGCATCAAAATGCTTGTTCCAGGCCCAGATATTATTGAGCTTGCGGTGCGTTTTAACGCCATGCGTTTGCAGGGTCTGCTCTATCAGATCGGCCGTGCGGTCTTCTTCTTTACTGAACGATTGTATTGAGATCAATTGCTGCAATAATTGCAAAGCCTGCTGCGACAACGTGGTTATATCTGCCATAAAACGCAAGGAGTTTTTTCCTTATAGTGAACGGCGAAATTACACTTTTTGTACAACGCCAGCAAAACACCTGTATTACGAAAATGTAAATAACGCTCTAATTTCAGTTATTCTAAAAGCAAAGCATCATCCTCATCACCCAAACTCAACTGTATCATATCATTACCGGCAATGCCCTCTATCGATCCTTTGATATGAGCAGCGTTAAGCAATACTTTTTCCAGTTGTTTCTCACGTGCCTTCCACAGTTTTTCCATGGCGTCGCGTTCTTTTTGAATAGACAGGCGCATACTCATATATCCTTCGCGGATGGCTTTCCACTGTTCAGAAAATTCGCTGCTGGTAAGGTAATCATATAGCAGGTGCATTTTATCGCCTTTGTTCTCTTGTGCCTTTGCCATGTTGGCCAGCTTCACCACTCCATCACGCAGGATGTAGGATACAGCTTTTACTTCATCAAAACTACAGATCCAAACACCATCGCGTTCGCCAAAACAGTCCATGCCTTTAGGATAGCATTGGGTAACAATAACAGCCACATCAACGCCCATGGCGCGCATATCTTTCTTCAATTTCTCAATCCACTCGTTTGAGAATGCGGTGGTACGCTTGCTCTCATAGATGATCTTGCCACACTCCTGCCCAAACTGGTTGCGCACTGTTTGCACACAATCGGCACCTCTAACGCCTTTACCCACTTCGCTTATCATATCAAACGGAAAGTAGTTACGCAGTTGTTCTTCCAGTATCAGCTCTTGTGCTTCGCCTTGCAATTGCATAGAGCCTTGTTCGGCGCGACGCTTCATTTCGTCGGCCAGGCGCTTTTGATCTTCCAGTTGCTTTTCAAGTTCCTTAACTTTTAGCTGGTATTCAGTATCCTTCAGATTATGTTTTTCGGCTTCCTGCTTACGGATCTGCTCGGCAATATCGGCACGCTGCTCCTGTAGCTTGCGCTGCAGGGAAACTTCCATTTCTTCTTCTTTTTGTTTGAGGGATTCTTCGCGCTGCAGGTATTCCAATTCTTTCTGGCGCGATTCTTTCAGTTTCTCGGCACTGGCATTTACCGAGTTCTGCAGCATGGTGAGTTGTGTCTCAAAATCAGATGTAATGCTTTTGCGCAGGTTCTCTTCAAGCGTTTGTTGCAGTTGCTTTTTTTCGCCCGCCAAACGCTGCTCAAATTGCTCCTGTTGCTGACGCGACTGAGCGGCAAACTGTTCTTCCTTCTTCCGAAACTCGTCTTCCTTCTGGCGGGTATAATCCTGCATCTTCAACCTCAGCTGCTGTTTATATTCCTCGGCCATTACTTCCTCAATCGGGAAACCATGTCCGCAGCTTGGGCACTTAACTTCTGTAGCCATAATTTTTAATGAATATCAAAGATAGCGGAAATGACTTACCTAAATCGTCTCCAAAGGAGACGACTTTGAAAATAGTTTTAGACCCTCTCGCTAAATTCATCCGAGAGAGAAGAAACCCCACCCAAACCCTCTCCCCCGGCTGGCGGAAGGGCTTAAAAAATAGATTCAAAAGTCTCCCCTATCGGGGGAGATTTAGAGGGGGCATCTCAAGAACCCTCTCCTTTGGGAAGGATAGTGTGAGGCCTAAAAATCGTGGTATAAATTCCTGAAGCTGCTCTTGATACCAAAAGTTAGTACCGTTGCTTTTTTATCACCAAGATCGTTCTTTTCCATACGGTAAAGGGCACCAAGCTCAAAACGCAGGTTATATTTAGGATTGAGCAGGAATGACACTGTACCTTCTGCATAATACAGGTTGGTGTTAAGTCCCTGGCCTATGTTGGAACCGTCAATAGTTGGTACAAGCGGCTTGGTAACATCGCGGCCAGCATTATCTGCTGCAGTGGCATCCAATCCGTATTTGGCGTACATCAATTGCCCCTGGAAATCAAAACGTTTGTATGTGTAGTTCAGTAAACCTACCACCTCGCGGAAGTTGGCGCCCAGCGGATCTCCTAATGGCTGGCTGTAAAACGAGTAAGCACTAATTACCTGCGGACTTGAGTACGTGTAGGGTTTTACTGCATCGTACTCAACCAGATAATTAAGGTCTTTTACGCCGAAGATATCGGCACCTCGCACACCTAACTGTACACCTCCGCTGTTTTTAACGTTGCTTGTTGTAGTAACCGTAGGCTTTGTCTGGTCAAACAATAACTGCCCGTAGACAGCATGCTTGTCAAATATTTTGTATTTACCTGTAAGTCCGTAAAGTGAATTACCGGGCAGCGATGATGATCCGCTTCCAATCGAGAAAGGCAGGGGATTGATCAGGTTAGCATCAAACCCTCGACGGTTACCCAGATCATCAGCCTCGGGCGCTATGTAAGCGTTAAAGAAACCAAATGACAGGCTGTTGTTTACGTTCCAATCCAGATAGTGGAATAAACCCCATTTGCGGCGGTTACTTCCAAAATCGTCAAACTTGGGTAGGTTAAGATCTTGCAAATATGTCCACATCATCATATACTGTACCGGGCCCACGTTGGCTGTTAGCCTCAACAACGGATAGTTGGCTGCATAGTCTGACAATAAAATAGAGCGGTAACCATCACCAATAAAAGTTTTGTCCTGCCCTAATGTAATATTAACCTGCTTTACAGGCGTGTATGATAATATCGCTGTAGCGTATGAATAATCACGGTAGGTTTTATTTGGCCCTCTATCGTACGCTTGCCCGGGAATAAAACCAATTTGCTTCACGTAAGCCGTATAGTAATCAGGGAAAGCTGCCTGATTTTCGTAGCCGCTGGTGTAAAAAGAAAATTTTGTACCCACAGTACCGCCCAGCTGAAAGCCACGTGTATTGGTACCGATACGTGTGCTAAAACCAAAACCAAGCGGTTTAAAATGCACTTCTTCTTTAGGCCCCTGTTCAGAAAAATCATGACCAAGGGTATTATCCTGAACATAATCTGCAAAGAAGGTCCAATCCTTTGTTTTTACGTCTATCAGGTGTTCGTTAAATATTTTGCGTAAAAACCAGTTACGGCGGCTGCTGTCAACCCCCATTTGCATCAGTTGGTTGTAACGCCCGTTTATGGTGCTGTCTATTAAAAAAGGCCGCAGAGATGTATGCATATTGCTGCCTTTTGAGTAGATGTCGGCATTAAATTTTTGATAGAACTGGTACGACTGCGGCAGATAAACCGATTGTGCTTTACCTGTTGCAGCATATACCATTATTCCGGCAA
>JAESTD010000047.1 GCA_016763755.1 Mucilaginibacter sp. | reverse complement strand
TTCTCTTCGCTGTCGCTCATTCGAAATGACAATTCCACAAGTTTTTTCAAGTCCTCTACTTTGGAGAGGATTTAGGTGAGGCATTCAAAAATCCATTCAACGCCTGTTGTGTAAAATCAGATAATACCAGTTCTCCGCTTATGGCAGCGCGTTCGGCCAGTAGTTGGTCCCAGTTTTCTGTGCCTTCCCATAATATTTGTTTAAGTCCTGCAAGCGCCCCCGGGTTGTATGAGGCCAATTTTCGGCTTAGCGCAACCACTGCTTCATTAAGCGCTGGGATATCATCGTGCACCTCGTTAAAAAGTCCTTTTTCTAATGCCCACTGTGCCGTTTGGAAATCGCTGGCGCGGATGGTGAGCTGCGAAAAAGCTGATAAGCCTATCTTGCGGCTAACTACCGGCGATATTACAAAAGGGCCTATACCTATGGCCAGTTCGCTTAGTTTTATAGATGCATTTTCGGTAGCCAGGCAATAGTCTGCAGCAGCGGCAAGCCCTACACCACCGCCTACGGCCTTGCCTTGTACTCGTGCAATAATGACCTTTCCGCATTTGCGGCAGGCATTGATCACATTAGCAAATCCCGAAAAGAATTTGGCGCCGGTCTGTTTGTCTTTAATTTGCACCAATTCATCAAAGCTTGCTCCGGCGCAAAAGGTGCGGTCGCCGCCACTTTGCAGCACAATTACGCGTATATCTGTGTTATTGCCGGCATCAGTAATGGTATCTGCCAATTGTTGCAGCAAATTTGATGGTAAAGAGTTTTGTGCCGGGTGAAAAAAACTGATGGTTGCTATCCCTTCGTCATTTATATTACAGGTTACGTTTCCGTTGTCAATAACGCTCATAATGGTTGTATAATAGATATGTACCAATATAGTGTTTATATAAACCGTCAGGCAAGCCGCATGTATTAAAAATGCCCCTCTTGTGGCTTGCTTTAACTTTAAGATTATTAGTTGTTGTTTTAAAACAAATTGGTTGTAAAAGCCGGGCAGAAAAGGTATTATTGTAGTACCAGCGTCACCTTAACTGCTATCGGTTTAGTTGGTAAATTGCACCCTCTGTAATGGATCACAACTATCTGAACACGTTTGCCAACGAAAACATCTTCCGTACGCTTGTAGAGGAATCACCTTCGCCTGTGGGTTTATATGTAGGCCCCGATCTGGTGATACGCCTGGTGAACAAAGCCATACTTAAAGTTTGGGATAAAGATGAATCCGTTATCGGCAAAACTTTTCTTGATGCCTTGCCCGAGATGCAAGACCAGCCTTTTGTCAATATCCTTAATGAAGTTTATAATACCGGCATCCCTTATGAAGCCACAGCCGAGCCGGTAAAGCTTTTTGTGGATGGCCGCCTGCAAACCTATTATTTCAACTTTAATTACCAACCTTTAAAAGATACTGACGGTAATGTTTGGGGCATACTAAACACCGCCACAGATGTCACCGAAATTGTGCTTACGCGTCAAAAGCTGGCCGAAACGGAAGAGCGCATACAGTTTGCTTTAGACTCTGCAGGTTTTGGTACCTGGGATCTGAACCCTCAGAATAACATCGTTAGGTGGGACGACAGGTGCAAGCAGCTTTTTGGTTTCTCTAAGGATGATGAGATTGCATATGCTGATGTGCTGAAACACATCCACACTGATGACCGTGACCTGGTTGATAACGCCGTACAGCAAGCCTTAAGACCAGATGGCGACGGCCAATATAATGTAGAGTATCGTACGGTTGGGGCTGATGATAAAAAGATCAGATGGTTGCGTTGCAAAGGCAAGGCATATTTTGACGCGCAAGGGAATTGTATCCGCTTTGCGGGAACTGCCCTTGATATAGCTAATGAACTAAACGAGCGTGATGAGCAAAAACGTTTAATATCGCTGATTGATAACACTTCAGACTTTATCAGCTTATCAGACCCGTTGGGGAATGTATCTTACATAAACGCCGCCGGAAAGGCAATGATAGGATTGAGTCCGGATGAACATATCCCTCATAACTCGTTGTTTTTAATGGATGATGAAATAGAGCGGCTCAAAAACGAAATTAACACCGAGTTATTTGAAAACGGCAAATGGAGCGGGCAGGTGATGTACCGTAATTTTATGACAGGTCAGGCTATCCCTGTACAGGCCACTTCCATTATGATATTTGATAGCTATGGTAACCCGCGTGGCCGCGCATCTATTGCACGTGATCTGCGCCGCGAGCTGGCCGATAAACAGGCGCTGGTAGAAAGTGAACAACTGCTGCAAAACATAACCAGCGCAGCACCAACCGCTTTATGGATGGCTGATGCCGAAGGTCTGATAACTTATGCCAATAAAACCTGGGCCGACTGGACAGGCCAAGCTCTTGAAGAAACCCTGGGCACAGGCTGGCTAAATGCAATACTGAAAGACGACCGCGGCCGCGCAGCACGCAAATTTATCCATGACCTAAACAACCAGCGTACTTATGAGATAGATTTCAGGATGCCCCGCGAGGACGGCGAGATGCGCTGGTGCATAGCTACGGGTAACCCGCAATACGATGCCAATGGAACATTTACAGGTTATGTAGGCTCGTGTACAGATGTTACTGAAAAAACCAAGACAGATATTGCGCTTCAGCTTAAAAATGAGGAGCTGAACAACCAGATAAACCAATTTGCCTTTGTTACCGATTTTATGCCCGCCCAGTTATGGACATTTGATACCGGCGGCATGCTTGATTACGTGAATCGCCAAACTGAGCATTTCTTCGGCTTGCCTGTAGAAGATATTATAGGCAACAAGTGGCTGCAATTGGTGCACCCCGATGATAGAGAAAATTGCGGAGCGGCCTGGCTGCACTCTTTAGCCACCAACGAACTTTTTGATTGCGAATTTAGGTTGCTTGGTGCTGATGGCGAATACCGCTGGCACCTCTCTCGCGCATTACCGTTTACTGAGGACGGTGTGGTAGTAAAGTGGTTTGGTACTAACACCGATATTGACGAGCAGAAACAATTGGCCCGGCAGAAGGATGATTTCCTGGGTGTTGCCAGTCATGAGTTAAAAACGCCCGTTACCAGCGTAAAGGCCTATGCACAAGTGCTTGGCGCTATGCTGAGCAGCGAGGGCGAAGATAAGAAAGCTGCAATGGTGACTAAAATGGATGCCCAGCTAAACCGCCTAACCAACCTTATCGGCGACCTGTTGGATGTAACCAAAATACACTCAGGTAAAATACTGTTCAATAAAGAATGGTTTGATTTGAATGAAACCGTGCAGGAAATAGTGCAGGACCTGCAGCACACCACCACCCGCCACTTATTGGTAATGGATTTTACTAATACCGGCCAGGTATATTCTGATAAAGACAGGATAGGGCAGGTGTTAACTAACTTGGGCACTAATGCTATTAAATATTCTCCCCACGCTAACCGGATTGTAATCGGTACCCGCAGAGAGGCAAATAGTGTTATTGTAAGCGTAGAAGATTTTGGTATCGGCATCCCGCAGGATAAGCTGGAAAGGGTATTTGAACAATTTTATCGTGTTGTTGGCAGCAAGCAGCATACATTCCCCGGTTTGGGGTTGGGATTATACATTTCAAATGAGATAATACGCCGCGAAGGCGGAAAAATGTGGGTAAATAGCGAGGAAGGAAAAGGGTCTGTTTTTTGCTTTTCAATTCCTGTTACCGAATTGAAGGTAGCCGATACCTAAATGATTTAGCATGTTAAACCTATTCGCATTTTTTGATTCAAATAAGGTGAAGGAGTGATGGAGATGATGAGCGAGAGACCGAAACGAATTATGATAGCCGATGACGATCCGGGGATTGTGGATGCTATAGAGATGTTGCTTGAGTTTGAAGGTTACGAAGTAAGCAGCACTGTTGATGGCTCAACCGTACTGGATATGCGCGATGAATTACCCGATCTGCTATTGCTGGATATATGGATGAGCGGTGACGATGGCCGCGATATATGTCGAAAACTAAAGTCGATACCATCCACAAAAAATATCCCGGTGATCATGATATCTGCCAGCAAGGATATCGAACAATCTGCCCGCGACGCAGGCGCAGACGATTTTATAGCAAAGCCTTTTGAAATGAATACCTTGCTGCAAAAGATAGAGGGCTTTGTAAACCGTTAACTACCTGTAATTTCCTGATGTGTTGTTGTGCCGTTTGCAGGTTTATCTGTAGCACGGCTTGGGTCGTAACGCAGTCCCGGCGTTAGCCAATAGAGCAAAATAACCCTTGAGTAACGATAATTAAATGGCGACAACAAGAAAATGATCCCCAATAATACACATACGTACAACCAGGGTGAGTTGGAGCCGGTGAGGATATGTAAACCCACGGCAAAGGTTACCATTTCTGCAACATTTAGGGCGTAGCTTACAAACATGGCTACGTACCAGTAGCCGGGTTCGCGCTCGTAATACAGGTTGCAGTGAGAACAGCGCTCGTGCATTTTTTGGCCACCAAAACTGTATGTTGGGGTAGAGAATATATCGCCTCTGCGGCAGCGCGGACATTTGGCTTTAGCAAGCCCTACCATCATAGGTACGTATCCGTTCGGTTTTTTTTCAATAGTTGTCATTGTGCTACTGGGTTTTTTCTGAAATCCTCGGGTGTTATCCCGCTATATTTCTTAAAGAATTTGGTAAAATAAGAGTTATCGGCAAAGTTGAGTTTACCGGCAATTTCGTTGATGTTCATGTCATGATTGATGAGCAGCCTTTTGGCTTCTAACACTACCCGGTTGCGGATCAACTCACCTGCGGAAATACCCAGCATATCGTTACACAAAGCATTCAGATGATTAGGCGTTATGTACAACAACGCGGCATAATCTTTTGGCAAACGCAGGATAGTAAAGTTTTTTTCTACCAGTTTCCTGAAACTTTGCAGCAGGGTATAATTATAATTTGGTCCGCTGCCGGTTACTCCTTCGGCACTTTCGCGGGCAACCATGATGAAGAGTTGCAGCATAAGCGCGCGCACCATATCCATATTGAGTCGGTTGGGCGTATCGGCTTCGTTTAGCAACTGTTTAAACAGTTCTGTAACCGCTTTGCCTGTACCTTCGCTTAAGTTGATTACCTCATCATCTACATCACCGGTAAAAAAAGCAAAGCTCTCCAGGTAATCGGGCCTCAATAAAAAGGATTGAAATAACTCCGCAGAAAAGTTGATGATATAGCCGTCAACTTCGCCCTCAAAATCCCAGCGGTGCACCTGGCCGGGTACCATAAAATAGATCTGGTAAGGTTTTACGTCGAAATATTTAAAGTCGATAGAGTGTTTGCCCGCGCCCTTCGTAAATAATACCACATGGTAAAAAGTGTGCTTATGCGGCAGGCTTAGGTTTTGGTGTTTTTGTAAGTAAGGCGCAAAACGGCTGATAAGCAGGTCGTTGTGCTGATGATCAGCCAGCGAACAGATATCATAAACCGGAAAAGCCTTTTTCATACCACAAAGATATTGAACTATTACCGCGCTTTATGGTGTAAAATGATGTTGTTGTGGTATTATTTACTGATGGTTGTTTGTTTTATAAAACTCCGTCTTTGAGAGGTACGAAGCAATCTCTTCAGGACAAGTTAACGCCTTGCATGTTGGAAATGCTTAAACAGATTGCTTCGTACCTCGCAAGGACGCGTTAATAATTTATCCTCGCCGGCGCACGCGTGTCGCGTGTGCCCTGTCTCAGTTAGTGAAAAAATCTTCTTACTTTCACGCCATGCAAAAGCCCGATAGCCTCATTTTTGATATGGACGGTACCCTGTGGGACGCCGTTGATACCTACGCTTATTCATGGAACCTCGTTTTCAGCGAGATGAGGATAGATAAAACCATTACCCGCGATGTACTGGCAGGTATGGTAGGCATGGAAGGCAAAAAGGTAATCGAAATACTGATGCCGGAGTTTGATCATGAAAAACGTGTAGCTATTTATAGCACGGTTAACGACAGACGCCATAACCTTATCCGCGAAAAAGGTGGCATCCTGTATCCCGGTGTGCGCGAGGGATTGAAAGAATTGGCAGAACATTACCCGCTGTTTATCTTAAGCAATTGCGCAAAAGGCATTATCCGCCAGTTTATTGATTGGGCAGGTATCGATGACCTGATAAAAGACGAATTGGCCCACGGCGTAAATTTTATGCCCAAGAACCATAATATTAAGTTATTGATGGACAAGCACGGTTTACAAACACCTGTTTACGTTGGTGATACCGCCGGCGACGGCGAACAAAGCCGTTTGGCAGGTATTCCTTTCGTATTTGTAAGCTACGGTTTTGGTACTACTGACGATTACGATCTCAAATTCGACGACTTCCCGTCGCTTGTAAAATATTTCACATCGCTGTAAAACAAGAAAGCCCCGACACTGTGCCGGGGCTTTCTTGTTCATGCTTCCTGCTTGCTCGAATCGCGCAGGGCCTTGATAGCGTCATGGGCAATTTTTAGGCCGCTCATGTGTGTGTTAAGTAGGTTAACTACTTTCTCGTCTTCCCAGATGAGCTCCTTATCGTCCAACGCTTTGCGATAGGCACTTTTAGCTACATCTTCGCCGTATTCGCAATCGGCCAATACGGCATGGTTATCTTTTTTACCAAAGGCAGATTTTACATCCATCCAGGCGTGGTAAAATTTGCCCGATAGGGTTGTGCCATCAGTAGGCGAGCCGCCAAGCTGATGTATATAGTCATTGATCTCGTTAACATAACCTTTGCTTTGGTCAATGTAGCCTTCAAAAACGGTTTTCAGGCCAATATCTTCGGTGCCATCCAAAGCCTTTTGATAGCCTGCAATGCGGTCGTTATTTATTTTTATGAGATCGTTTAATGCGGAGATCTGATGTTGAATATGTTGAAGTGTTCCCATGGTAGTTTATTGTTGTTACAGGTTCAACATAGGGTTTTGGTTAAATGTTTTAATTGCGTAGAAAATTGACCACTGATTTCAGTGATTGAATGATTGCGCTGATTGATTAAAACTCCGTGTTATTTCGAAACGAGTTATAAAACACGCGTCATTGCGAGGAACGAAGCAATCTCCGAACTTGAAGAGCGGCTCTGTATAGTATAGAGATTGCTTCGTTCCTCGCAAAGACGGGAGCGCACTCTACTCAAACAACTCCTGCTCATCTGTATAATAGGTCTTCCTGGTGCCGGTTTCAATCTTTATTTCGGCGCCATTAGGGCTGATTTTTTTCTTGGCATTGTGTATCAGCATAAAATCGCGTACTTCGCCGGCAATTATATCGGGGTTGTGTTTGATGATCTGCTTTTGGGCATCGGTAAGTACGGAGTGGATCGATTTTACCAATGTCTTCAGTTTATCTTCAGGGATTTTGTTGGCTACAGAGAACGGCGAGATCCGGGCATCCCATAAAATCTCATCAGCGTAGGCATTGCCAATACCGCGGATGATCTTTTGATCAAGCAATACGGTTTTAATATTGGTTTTCTTTTTAGCCAGGATGGTTTTCAGGTACTCAGCACCCCCATCTTTTGAGAGGGCATCCGGCGCTGTCTTTTCTTCAGGATTTAAAGTCGGCGTGGCTGCTTTCTGGAAATCGGTTAACACCAGTCCGCTGTTGTCATTAAACAAGAATTCTATAATCGCATATTTCTGATTATTCTCTTTATCGAAATAAAAGAGTTTACCGTGCAGCATCAGGTGCAGCGCCAGGATATCGCCTTTGCTGAATTTGAAGTAAAGTTCTTTTCCTTCACGATAAACAGATGACAGCTTTTGGCCGTGAAGGGTATCCTGTAATTCTTTGTGCGTTACATTAAGCTTGGCGGAATGTACGGTAACTTCTTTCAGGGTTTTACCTTTTAGTTTTTTCTCCAGGTTATGGCTAAACACATCAAGGTCGGGTAGCTCGGGCATGGCGATGGTTTTAAATGTTGCCTAATTTACAAAGGCAATTAAAAATAAAACAAAGGCCGCTGTTAAAAGTTGTCAACCATATCTATCTTTCCAACGTATCTGTATACGTAACATTATCTTAAGAAAAAGTACATGCCGTATATAGCAGCCGTTTCGGGCATTACGTTGCCCCACAAAGTTAACCAGCTAGATGTGAAAGCGCAGGCGCGCAGCCTGTTTGCCGACAAAGTTGAGCATGCCGAACGTTTGCTACAGGCCTTTGACAATACCGGCATTGTAACCCGCAATTTTGCCAAGCCCATTGAATGGTATGGCGAAAGCAGCACTTTTGAGGAACGTAACAATGAATATATCAAACTCGCCCTGCAATATTCAGAGCAAGCCGTTGAACAGGTACTAACCGAGACCGGAATTAGCAAGGATGCCCTAACGGATATCATTTTTGTTTCTACCACCGGATTGGCAACACCGAGCATAGATGCTTTGCTTATCAATAAAATGCAGCTGCCGCAGCACATCAATCGCACACCTGTATGGGGCTTGGGCTGTGCAGGGGGTGTTGCCGGCGTAGCAAAAGCTTCGGCAGCGGCTAAGGCAAATGCTAATGCAGTGGTATTATTGGTAGCTGTTGAGCTGTGTTCGCTTACGTTGATCAAAAGCGATTACAGCAAGAGCAATTTTATCGGTTCCAGTTTATTTTCTGACGGTATAGCCGCTTGTTTAGTAATGGGCGATAACCATGGAATACAACATCAAATCAAAATCAAAGCAAACAGTAGCAAGCTATACTATGATTCGTTGGATGTAATGGGTTGGGATTTTAACGATAATGGCTTTAAGGTGATTTTCTCTAAGGATATCCCAACCATCATCAATAAATATATCAAGGATGATGTGGATGCATTCCTGCAAAAACAAGGAATAAGACTGTCCGACATCAGCAATTTTATTTTCCATCCGGGCGGCAGAAAAGTTATCGAGGCTTATACTGCTGCGCTTGCCATTACCGAAGTCGATCTGCAAAACACGCGCGACGTGATGACCGAAAACGGCAATATGAGCAGTGTTACGGTTTTGTATGTTTTAGGGCGTTTTTTAAAACAAGGTTTTATAGATGGATACGGACTGATGCTGGCCATGGGCCCGGGCTTTAGCAGCGAAATGCTTTTACTGGAAATGAAAAACTGACAGGCATGACGTTTTATATCTTCATCGCATTTCTTATCTGCCAACGCTTATCAGAGCTTTACGTATCATCACGTAACGAAAAATGGTTACTACAACATGGTGCGGTAGAGTACGGCCGCGAACATTACCCATTCATGATTGCACTGCATACGCTATTCATCATCAGTTTGCTTGTAGAGTATCATCTGCGCGATGAAGTTTTTGCCAATTATTATTTGATAGCATTATTTGTATTGCTCTGCTGTTTAAAAGCGATGATAGTTGCCAATTTAGGCACCTACTGGACAACCCGCATTTACAGGATACCCAACACGCCGCTGGTAACCAGCGGGATCTATAAATACATGAGGCACCCCAACTATATTATCGTAATTATTGAGGTAGCCGCAATTCCGCTGGCTTTTGGGTTGTACTATACTTTTGTGGTATTCTGCGTGCTTAACGCGTTGATGCTTACCGTGCGGATAAAGAAAGAGAATGAAGCTTTGGCTTCTTGATGACTAAACATTTGTCAGTCTGAGCTTGTCAAAGACCTCTGCATGAGAGTGGTTCGACAAGCTCACCATGACAATATAAATTAATTTGTCAGTCTGAGCTTGTCAAAGACCTCTGCATGAGAGTGGTTCGACAAGCTCACCATGACAATATAAATTAATTTGTCAGTCTGAGCTTGTCAAAG
>JAESTD010000046.1 GCA_016763755.1 Mucilaginibacter sp. | reverse complement strand
GCTACCGGTTACGGTCAGCTACAACCAATTGCTTCTAACAAAACAGCAGCAGGTCGTCAGCAAAACCGCCGTGTAGAGTTCACTCTATATTAATAAATACTACTCACAACAAAAAGAAAAAGCCGCTCCCATTTCGGGAGCGGCTTTTTGCTGTTTATGAATATTTTAAAATGAGAAAAAATCTTCCAGGCTACCAAAGTAAGTATCATTCCACCCTTCGGTAATGTCATCGTAAGCTTCGTCGGGGATGTTGGTATGTCTTAACTCAACTGAAGTGCCGTGTTTATCGGCATGCAGCTTTATCGTTACGATAGATTCCTCGGGCTGCCCGTCAAAATACCATTGCTGTACAATTTTCTTGTTAGTTTCAAACTCGATATTTTTACCTACGATTGCACCTTCCCATAAAGAAAATTCCGAACCTGGTTCAGTTGACATTTCTGCAGGATCACCAGTCCACAGCTGTATGGTCACCGGATTGGTTAATGCCATGTATATTTCTTCCGGCGTAGCCGGGATCAAATAATATTTTTTGTAATCTTTCACTCGTGCAAGTTAGCAAGAAAACATTTAACCTGCTTTTATTTAGCGCCGATAGGCAAAACGGTACGCCCGTAAACTTCGTTTAGTACATTAGCAATGCCTGTGTAAATAGCTGATAAACCGCAAATTATGCCTTCATAACCTGCCAGGTGTTTAATGCTTTCGTTACCGCTTGCATCACCCCATACCAACAGGCCGAATAGGATAGTTAAGGATGCAAAAACAAATTGCAATGCCCGATTAAGTTTCAATGTTCCAAAGAACAGGCAGAAAGTGAACAATCCCCAAATACCTAAATAAGCACACATAGCGCCTTCAGTTGGTTTTGTTCCCCAACCCAGTTTCGGCATCACAATAAGACCAACCAGTGACAGCCAGAAAAAACCATACGATGTAAATGCTGTTAAGCCAAAGGTATTGTTCTTTTTAGCTTCTATTATGCCGGCGATAACCTGTGCTAAACCGCCATAAAAAATGCCCATGGCCAGGATCATAGCATTAAGTTCAAAAAAGCCGGCGTTATGGATGTTGAGTAAGACAGTAGTTAAGCCAAAAGCACAAAGGCCGAGAGGGGCAGGGTTGGCAATGCCATCCTTTACCACAACAGGTGTCGTTGGAATCATAATTAAGGTTTTGAATTTGGTTTATACTGCAATCTAAATAAAAACATTTAATAAACAATACTGTAATTGCAGATTACTAAACCGTGTTAGCAAGATTAAATGGCAAACCAGGATATACAAAAATTAGTGTTGATACGCCACGGCGAAAGCGTTTGGAATCAGGAGAACCGTTTTACAGGATGGGCAGATGTAGATCTATCTGATAACGGTTTAAATCAAGCCATACAAGCGGGTAAGCTATTGGCTGATAAAGGATATACCTTTGATATTGGATTCACATCTGTATTAAAGCGTAGTATTAAAACCATGCACTTTGTATTAGAGCAAATGGATAGCCTCTGGATACCGATTCACAAATCATGGCGGTTAAACGAGCGCTTTTACGGCGCATTGCAAGGATTGAATAAAGATGAGACCGTTGCCAAATATGGCGCAGAACAAGTACATAAATGGCGCCGCGATCCGCACGAACATCCCCCGGCAATAACCGAGCAGGACGAACGGTTCCCGGGCCATTATCTGCGCTATCAGGATCTGACTTATCGTGAGTTACCTTTCACCGAGAACCTCAGCGAAACCATGACCAGGGCTTTACCATTTTGGCATGAAAGCATTGTACCAGCCATTCGCGAGGGGAAAAAAGTGATCATCTGCGCACATGGTAACAGTTTACGCGCCCTTGTTCAATATATAGAAAACCTCAGCGACGAAGACGTAGCCAAACTGGATATTCCCACAGCTACCCCATGGGTTTATGAACTGGATGACAGGTTAAACTGCGTAAGGCATTATTATTTGTAGCCAACGGTTTGAAATCTGCAGATAGCAGCAACCAGTTACAGATCATAGCTCACGCCTTTTTCAGGGATATTCACTTTATAGCCGTCATTTTCTAAGCTATCCGCCAATGCCTGCATCGCGCTGGTTTCGCCGTGCACAAGGTAAACGCCTTTCAGCTTTGCTGCATCTTGCGATTTTATATTGTTGACCAGATCTTCGTGATCGCCGTGGGCGCTTAGGACATCGGTTTGCTTAATGGTGGCATAAACGGCCAGATCACGATCTTTGATGTGAACAATGGGGTCGCCGCGAAGCAGGCGGTAACCTAAAGTGCCTTTAGCGCAATAACCTATGAACAGAATGGTACAGTAATAATTCTGAATATTATAGAATAGATGATCCTGTATACGGCCGCCCTCCAGCATGCCCGCGGATGAGATAATGATACAAGGCTCAAAGTAGTTAGATACTTGTCGACTGTCCTTCAGCGTCTCTACATAGGTAAGGTTGTCAAATTCAAACTCGTCACCTTTGGTGTTGTAGAACTCCTGTGCCTCGGGGTTTACCTGGCTGTGGTGTTTGCGATAAAGCTGCGTAGCCATACTCGCCATCGGGCTATCCACAAAAACCTTCACGGGTGGCAAAGCACCGCTGCTAAAGATCTTATTCAACACAAAAACTAATGATTGTGTACGCCCTATGCTGAACGCCGGGATGATCAACCTGCCTTGTTCTTTTACACAAACTTTGTCAATGATTTCCTCAAGCGTTTCCTGAACACTTTTGCCTTTGCTGTGCATGCGCCCGCCATATGTGGCTTCAGAAACCAAGTAATCAACCGGTGGTAATGGTTGAGGGTCATTCAGAACAGGGTAGCCCTTCCTGCCTATATCGCCGGTAAAGGCAATGGTTTTTTCTACCCCTTCATCATTTACTTTCAATACCACACCGGCGGCACCAAGCAGGTGACCTGCAGGTACAAAAGTTACCTCAATATCGCCGGTTATCCTGAAGGGTTTGTTAAAGTTGATGGTGATAATACGCTCAACCGTATCCATCACGTGCTTTTGCAGATATAACGGTTGTGGCCCGCCACTGCTGCTATGTTTATGCCTGCGGCGATGTTTGTTGCCTTTTTGGGCTTTTTGCAGGAAGATGTTTACAGAGTCCATCAATAACAGCTCAGTAAGATCGGCAGTGGGTGGGGTACAAAGTATTTGCCCGTTAAAACCCATACGCACCAGTGTAGGCAAGTTGCCCGAGTGGTCGATATGTGCGTGGGTGAGTATTACAACGTCGATATCCTCCGGCCTGAAACCGAAATCTTCGTTGATCTGCATGTTGTGGTCTTTCTCGTAATCGAGGCCACAATCAATCAATATTTTATATTGGCCAACCTGCAGCAAGTGCATACTGCCGGTTACCTGACGGGCTGCCCCGTGGATAGTTAGTTTCATTTTTAAGTTCAGTAGTTCATTTGTTCAATTGTTCATTGGTGTTTCTTGGTAGTTCCCAATGAACTAATCAACCAATAAACCTTTGAACTAATCACGCATTCTCAAACTGCAACTGGCTCAGGTACCGGTAAAGGCCCTGTTCGTTAGCTATCAGTTCCTGATGATTGCCGCTTTCTACAATATTACCTTTTTCCAACACAATTATTTTATCGGCTTCGCGGATTGTTGATAAACGGTGCGCGATGATGATAGAAGTACGGTCTTTCATCAGTACTTCAAGGGCTTCCTGTACCAATCGCTCGGATTCTGAGTCGAGAGAAGAGGTGGCCTCATCAAGAATCAGGATGGCCGGATTTTTAAGCAGGGCACGCGCAATGGCAATACGCTGGCGTTGCCCGCCCGAAAGTTTTACGCCACGTTCGCCAACAACGGTCTCATAACCTTCGGGGAAACCGCTGATAAAGTTATCGGCATTGGCTTTCTTGGCTGCCGCGATAATTTCCTCGCGGGTAGCGCCCAATTTGCCATAGGCAATGTTTTCGGCAACAGTACCGCCAAATAGCAATACATCTTGCGGAACAATAGCCACCTGGTTACGGATGTCAGTTAAGGCATACTGATCTGCGTCGACGCCATCAAATTTTATAGAGCCGCCTTGCGGGTGATAGAATTGTAATATCAAAGCAGCCATAGTGGATTTACCCGACCCACTCGGCCCTACGATGGCCACCCGCTGACCTGCATCGGCCTTGAAAGAAACATCTTTTAATACGGTGATCTCCGAGCGCGACGGATAAGCAAACTCGACATTAGTGAACTCAAGGTTACCGTTGATCGTTTGTTTGATGACGTTCTCCTCGGCATTGATCGAAACATCTTCGCCTTTCTCATCCAATATCTCCAACACGCGTTCGCTTGCACCAACGGCTTTCTGAAGATTTGCGTAAAGGTCTGGAAAGCTACCCATAGCAGCGCCTACAAATATCGAATACATAATAAATGTAGTGAGATCACCGAAGTACATATCTCCGTTATGAACTAACACAGACCCATACCATATAACTCCTACGAATGTTCCAAACAAACAAAATACTATAAATGAGGCAAATACGCCCCTGAATTTAGCTCCACGAACTGCTATTTTAACAACCGCTTGCAAAATGTTATTATAACGATTGGCCTCAAAAGATTCATTTACAAATGCTTTAACATTGGCAATACCTTGTAAGGTTTCTTCGATTATGGTGTTTGATTCCGCTAATTTATCTTGCGCCTGTCTTGAAAGATTACGGATAAATCGACCGAAAAATACGGCGAACGCGATAAGGAACGGTAAAATAGCTAATACGGCCAATGTTAATTTTATTGATACTATAGCTAATAAAATTACACTACCAATCATTATCACCAACTGCCGTACCATTTCAGCTATAGTTGTAGTAAGAGTGTCCTGGATTTGAGAGAGATCGGCAGAAATCCGACTATTGAGTTCACCGACACGGCGGTTGGCGAAAAAATTCATCGGAAGCGTTATTAATTTGAAATACGTGTCACGTCGTATATCTGCAAGAGATTTTTCGGCAACCTGTACAAACCAAACAATCCTAAAAAAAGATATGAAGGCTTGGAAAAATAACAATATCATACCCGCAATACCTATTTGGGTTATGCTACGGGGTAAAAAGGAATATTTAAATTTATCTTGTGCTGCATCAATTAAAGCGCCCAATATAGCTGGGAAAGCTAAACCGACCAGGCTGGATATAAATAAAAAGAATAGTCCTGCTATAAATTTACCTCGATAAGGCTTCAAATAAGCGAGTAGCTTGCGAACTTTTTGTAAGCTTTCTGAATTTATCTTAGCTTTTGGTAATTCTGCTTCTGCCTTACTGCCGCTGTTCAATCGTCCTCGTGCCATTGATAATTTTTATGTACAAAGTGGCGAAATTACGCGTTTCTTTTCCTTTTAACGATAAGCAAATACAAAATTGACGCAAAAGTGAGAACAATCACTGCAATGAAGATGCCTTGCTTCTTCTGGCCGGTTGTTTCCAATTGTTTTACCTGCGATCTGAGGCTGTCGTTTTGTGTTCTTAGCGTACTGATACTTTTAAGGTAGCTTATCCGGGTTTTCTCCGCATCCTTTAAACTGCTTTCGGTTTGCTTGCGTTGAAATTTGCTGTAATTAAGCTGGTTGTTGTTGTAGTCGAAAAGTTTTTTCAGTTCTATAAAGATCTCGTCGTCAGTTTCGGCGATATCCATCAGTATTTCGTTAGAGCGGCGCACGTCTCCCTTTGTCTGCATCCCAAAAATGCCGCTGCGTTTGGTAAGGCTGGTGTCATATTGGCCAAACTTAGCCCGGCGCTCGGCCAGCATAGCATTGATCTTATTTCGTTGCTGGATATAAACTACCGAATCCGGGTTTGGCTGCGCAAATATACCGAGCGCAAACAGCAGCATAAAGCCGGTAAGTATCAAATTTTTCATAACAGATCAAACAGATCAGTGGAAATCAATAATAACGCTATCGCCAAGGTTAAGGCCCAGCAGGCCGCTGGCGTTGCCTTTGTTAATGGCAATCTCCAGGTGGTCGCTTATGCCAAACAGGCAAAGCTTTTCGCCCTCGGGTACCTCGTTGTAGTGCCAGCTAAGCTGGTTGATGGTTTCGTTACGTTTAAAGTAAAGTACAAACCTGCGGCCCTGCTGTACCCGGTTAAAAAACTCCTTGGTAATATTAGTAATAACGTTCTGGAAGGCATCTACATATATCACCACGCCTTTTATCAGGTTTTTTTCGATAACCGGCTGCAGGTTCATTTTGTTCTCTACCTCGGGCACTGGCAGGCCAATCTCGGCAAGCGAGCCGCCATCTGCCAGATGACATGCGGCCTTCACAAGAATATCCGCCAGCGGGAAGTGCAGAAACTTCAGGTCCTGCATAATATTAATTTCCACAACCTCGGTAACCTGGTGGTCAAACATCAGCGAAAATATGCCATTATCGGCCCCAACAAAATAGTGGTTATTATGCTTTACGGCGAGGTACCGGGTGTACGTACTGTACACTGTATCAATGCCAATGAGGTGTACGGTACCATCCGGAAAATAGTGATAACTGTTCTTTAAAATGAAGGCTGCCTGCTGTACATTAAAGGCCTGTACATTGTTAGTAATATCTACAATATTTACCGTTGGGAGCAACTTATAAATACTACCTTTAAGGGCAGCCTGATAAATATCTTTATCGCCCAGGTCAGTAGTTAAAGTTATAATTGCCATTAATATTATAAATATTTATTGCTAATCTTGTAGAGTAATTAAAGGTGCAAATATTCAATTTTTAATTCATAAAAATTCGCAACTAAACAAAAAACACGAAGTATTGAACGAGCTAAAATTATCAATCGAGCAAATAGATCCGGCGGTATTGTGGGGGCCATCTAACGATCACTTCGAGATCATTAAAAAGCAATATCCTAAGCTTAAAATAGTTGCACGCGGCAGTGAGGTTAAAGTACTGGGCGATGAGAACGAATTAAAAACCTTCCAGGAAAAATTTAACGCGCTGGTGCAGCATGTAGAAAAATACGAAAGCCTTAACGTAATTGATGTGGAACGCATCCTTGGGGCCAAACCGTCTACAAATGCAGCTAATGCAACCGAGGGTGGTGCCGATAAATTTGCCAGTGGCGAGGTGATTGTATTTGGCCCTAACGGCATCATGGTAAAGGCCCGTACGCCTAACCAGCGCCGCATGGTTGATAGCCTTGCCAAAAGCGATATATTGTTTGCCATCGGCCCTGCCGGTACAGGTAAAACCTACACTGCGGTTGCTTTAGCCGTAAGAGCATTAAAGAACAAGGAGATCAAACGTATTATCCTTACCCGCCCGGCGGTTGAAGCAGGCGAAAATCTTGGTTTTTTACCCGGCGACCTTAAAGAAAAGATAGACCCGTACCTGCGCCCTTTATATGATGCGCTTGATGATATGATCCCGGCGGAGAAGCTGAAACTTTACCTGGAGAACCGTACCATAGAGATAGCACCGTTGGCGTTTATGCGCGGCCGTACGCTTGATAATTGCTTTGTGATATTGGATGAGGCACAAAACGCTACCGATATGCAGCTAAAGATGTTCCTGACACGTATGGGGCCATCAGCCAAATTCATTGTAACGGGCGACGTAACACAAATTGACTTACCGAAAAAACAGCAGTCGGGTTTATACACCGCGCTGCGTATTTTAACCGATATAAAGGGAATAGATATTGTATACCTGAGCGGAGAGGACGTAGTACGCCACAAACTGGTGAAACGCATCCTGGAAGCATACGGGGACATTCAATAATAGAACCAAGACTTTTAGAGTCAGGAATCAAGACAGGAGCTCATCTTGTTTCTTGATTCTTGTCTCTTGACTCTCAGAGACACAATGAACGCTATAAAAGAAACTCACTTTGATTTTGAAGGGCAAACCAATTTTTATAAAGGTAAGGTCCGCGATGTATATACGATAAAGGACAAATACCTGGCCATGGTGGTTACCGACCGCATTTCTGCATTTGATGTGGTATTGCCCGAGCCTATCCCTTACAAAGGACAGGTGCTAAACCAGATAGCTGCTAAATTTCTGGAAGCTACATCAGACATTGTACCTAACTGGGTGGTTTCGGTACCCGATCCAAGTGTTACCATCGGCCGCATTTGCGAACCGTTTAAAGTAGAAATGGTTATCCGTGGTTACCTGGCGGGACATGCCGCACGTGAATATGCCGCTGGCAGGAGAGAGGTTTGTGGTGTTAAACTGCCAGAGGGGTTAAAAGAGAACGATATTTTGCCAGAGCCCATCATTACCCCAACTACGAAAGCTGCTGTTGGCCACGACGAGGATATATCAAGAGAAGAGATTTTAAAACGCGGTATCGTTAGCGAGGCTGATTATAATCAGTTAGAAGAATATACCCGCTCCCTGTTTAAAAGAGGAACTGAAATAGCTGCAGATCAAGGCCTTATATTGGTTGATACCAAATATGAGTTTGGCAAGATAGGTGATACTATATACCTGATAGATGAGATACATACGCCTGATTCATCGCGCTATTTCTATGCTGATGGATACCAGGAACGCCAGGAAAAGGGCGAGGCTCAAAAACAACTGTCAAAAGAGTTTGTTAGAAAATGGCTTATCGAAAACGGCTTTCAGGGAAAGGATGGTCAGCACGTGCCGGTAATGACAAAAGAGATAGTTGATTCTATCTCTGAAAGGTACATTGAGCTTTATGAACAAATAACAGGTGAGGGCTTTATTAAACCAGACCAGGTTAATGTAGTAGATAGAGTAGAGAGCGCAATTAATAGGGCATTATCCTCTTTGTAATTTTTTTAATAAGAGAATAATTTATTGTTATATTAGCTATATAATTAAATACAATGAAATTTAGCGTTGACAAGCACGAGAAATACGTATTAATTAAGCTGAACGAATCAAAATTGACTTCGTTGGTTACTCCGCAATTGAAATCAGAGCTAATACTGACAAATACCGAAGGCCAGCGAAATATTATTCTTGACCTATCGCAGGTTAAGTTTGCGGATTCATCAGGCTTAAGCAGTTTATTGGTGGGCCACAGGTTGTGCAAAAATTCTACCGGTTCTTTCATTCTTTGCGGCCTCAATGATGCCGTATCGCGTTTAATTACCATTTCACAGTTAGATAACGTATTATCTATCGTTCCTACGTGTGAAGAAGGTATCGATTTGATCTTTATGGAAGAGATTGAACGCGAGTTAAAGAAAGAAATTAAATAGTATAGCCTGTTTTCCCGGTATGAAATTCGAAGTAACGATACTGGGCAGCAGTTCTGCAACCCCTATTTTTAACCGGAACCCTACAGCACAGGTAGTAAATCTCAACGATAAACTCTATTTGATAGATTGCGCTGAGGGTACTCAGCAGCAGATGATGCGGTTTGATATTAAACCGGGCCGTATAGATCATATCTTTATTAGCCACCTTCACGGCGATCATTATTTGGGTCTTGTTGGTTTATTATCATCAATGCATCTTAACGGGCGTAAAAAAACGCTTAAGCTTTTTTGCCCCGAACCCTTAAAGGAAATTATCGAGGTACAGCTTAAATATTCTGAGACTACGCTAAACTACACTATCGATTACGTTTTTACCGACGCCTCTCAAAAATCGCTGATATTTGAAAATCAGGATGTATGTGTAGAGACCATCCCACTTGATCATCGCATACCTACCACGGGTTTCCTGTTCAAACAAAAAAAGCGCTTGCGAAAGTTGATTAAGGAACGTATTGAAGAGATAGGGATACCGGTGCCGTACTATACGGCCATTAAAAGAGGATCGGATTATGAGGCACCGGATGGCACCGTTTACAAAAACGAAGACCTTACAATTGCCCCGGCAGATCCTAAGTGTTACGCATACGTATCTGACACCAAGTACAACGAAAAGTATTTTAAGCAAATAACCGGCGCAGCCTTGCTTTATCACGAGGCAACGTTTATGCACGATATGCTGGATAGGGCTAATCAAACCCATCACACCACCTCGTTACAGGCAGGTGAAATAGCCAATATCGTCAAAGCTGAAAAGCTGGTAATAGGGCATTTTTCGGCACGTTACAAAACGCTTAATGAACTTTTGGACGAAACCCAAACAGTTTTCCCCAATGCGGAATTGGCAACAGAGGGTAGAGTTTTTGTTATTAGTGAATGATTTGATTAGAGAAATCAGGCCGTTAAATTTATAGGACAAAAAAAGAGGTTAGCTTAATATGCTAACCTCTTTTTTTGAAGTAAGAAAACCTAACCTCTAATCAACTAATATCAATCTCCCTTTTTACCGAATACCGAGAAATGAACATAGCGGCTTGGGTGCGCTTTCAGATCGATAAACAAGTTATTTAAGTTTGCCGAAGCATCTTTAAGATTATTATACATCTGGGTATCGTTAAGCAATAAGCCAAGGGACCCATCTTTGCTGTTAACTTTAGCCATAGTAGCGCTTAAATCAGCTGTGGCTTTATTGGCGTTGTCAAGCGTACCTTTTATATTTGAGTTAGCGAGATCATTACTGAAGCGCTCAAAATTAGCCGAGATGCCATTAAGCTTTGATGTGCTTGTTTTTAAGTTTGCTGATACCGCCTCGGCATTGGTCATGATTCCGTTAATATGGCTGCTTTGCGCGCCAACAATGGCATCTATCTTTTTTGTAGTACCCTCAAGAGTTTGCAGCGAGTTAGCAATGCTGGCAAAGCTGCGATCAACATTGGCCTGAAAACGCGGGCTCATGATGTGATTGATAGAGGCGAGTGCAGAATCTACTTTAGTTATTAATACCTCGGCTTTCTTTTGGATAGGCTGGAGGCTTTCTGCAAGGCTGCCCTGTATATCAGCACGCAAGGTATCTTTATCTTCAGCAAACTTGGTGCTGTTACCCAGTTCAAATACAATGGCTTTGCCGCCTAAAAGGTCCGTGCTTTGTAATTTGGCAAGAGTATTTTCAGGTACATTGTATTGCTTGTCGACCTTAAATTCCACTATGGTTTGACCGTTTTGCTGCAATTGCATTTTTGAAACGCGACCTATCTGGAAACCATTTACCAATATAGGTTTTGAAAGCGTTAAGCCCTCCACGCTGCGATACACAGCGTAAAATTTATTAGATCCCGAGAACACATCGTTCCCTTTCAAAAAGCTGTACCCCAATATCAGGATAGTGATGGCTACAGCCGTAAGTGCGCCGATTTTGGTCTCGTTAGATATTTTCATGTTTGAGTGATAGATGTATTGTCAAATTAATTAGTTTCAGATGCTTCCATCTGGTTTTTATATTTTGTAATTGCGCGTACTATTGAATTAACAATCTCTGTTTGCCCTTCCTCGGAGTTCAAATACTCCTCATCATCGTGATTATTGATGTATCCGGTTTCAACCAGTACAGATGGCATAGCAGCATGGCAAAGTACGTAAATGCTTTGTTCCCGCAACCCTTCGCTACGCCTTCCGTCAGTCTGAACAATTTCTTCGTTAATTAAGTTTGCAATATTTACACTTTGCTTTCGAAAACGACGCCTGTACTCATTTGTTAGGATGATAACTACCGGGTCGTTAGGGTCTAAACCGTCACCATCAAGGTCGCTGTCTGCTTCAACCTGGTTGTTTTTGATCTCTCTGTCTGCTTCAGTTGTTCGCTTTAAACCATATATCAAAAACAACGTTCCGCGGCCTGATCTATCCGCTACTCTCATGCTACGATATTTTGGCCTACGGGCGGTTCCACCAACGCGTTCCCTTACAATCCTATCCGGCAACGAGTTACAGTGGATTGATATAAATAGATTTCCTTTGTTTTCATTAGCTATCTGCGCACGGCGTTCAAAAGAAACATCTTCTTCTGTAGAGCGGGTTAAAACAGCTTTTACACCCGTTATATCTTTTTCAATTGCTTTCTGCAATTTTAAGGCGATAGACAGCGTTACATTTCTTTCGTTGGAAAATGAACCGTCGGCGCCCCGCGAGTAATGTCCTTTAGGTGCGTTATCGGGCTTAACGCCGTGGCCGGCATCAACTATTACAGTACGTAATTTAAATCCGTTTGTAACAGTGTCGGCTAAGCAGCTTTTTGCTGAAGCCGATGCTTTAAATGAAAACATTGAAACGCAAACAAGTAGCGCTGATGCACCACAAATCGCATTTTTCAACCTGCTCAATCGTTTATTTTTCATTATGTTTGGGGCTGTTAACTGTACCGTGCAAAAATAGTATTCATAATCAATTTTGAAATTAGTAAGGCTTTTTTTTCTACTTGCGCTTGTTTTAATAGTTAACATGATGGCGTCTGCAAAAAAAGGATACCACTCGGTAACTGTAAGGGATACTATTATTAAACTTGATTCGGTACGTGATAGGCGCTTGCTAAGGCTCGACAAGAAAGACAAAAAAAATCGGAATAAAAACAATAATCAGACCGGGCGCATCGGCCAGCTTAATACCCGGCAAGATACTACACCAAGCGCAGGCGGCTTAAAATCTATCGTTAAATCTGTTGCAGAAGATTCGACCCTGGTAGATAACGAAAACAAGATAACTTATCTTTATGGTAAAGCTCGTGTAACTTACGAGGATTTTGAGCTTGATGCCGAATACATCCGTGTAAACGAAAAAACGCATCTCATATTTGCCCGCGGTGCCATCGACCCAAGAACCAAGCGCTATATTGGCAGGCCGCTCTCAAAATCTAAAGACGAGAAACCTATTGCATCAGACTCGCTGATATTTGATTACAAAACCAAGAAAGTAAAGATCTGGAATCCCGCGTCAGAGCAAGAGGGTAACTTTATATCGGGTGGGCAGGCAAAGCGCTTAAATGAAGATGAAGTAGCTTATCGCAACGTTATTTTTAGCACCTGTAACCTTCCGTATCCCGATACGCATTTTGGTATTGTTATAACAAAAGGCATCGGCCAAAAAAAACGGATCATTTCCGGGCCCGCTTATCTGGAGATTGCCGGTGTACCATTACCTATAGGTCTACCATTTGGGTTTTTTCCCAAACCAGATTCCCGTACCTCGGGGGTAATATTGCCTTCTTTTGGTGAGGATCAAAAACTTGGTTTCTTTTTGCGTAACATAGGGTATTATATGGCCATTAATGATAATATTGATGTAACCACTATGGCCACTATCTATTCAAGAGGCTCATATGAATTGAATACAAATGCCCGGTATCTTAAGCGCTATAAATATGGCGGTAGTTTAACCTTAGCCTATGGCTCGCACAATTACGGTTTGCCCGGCGACCCGTCTGCTAAGGATTTCAACATCACCTGGACGCACTCCCAAGATCCTAATGCAAACCCGGGTACTACGTTTAGTGCATCAGTTAACGCCGGTACATCAACATTTTACTCAAACAGCGTAAACCAGAGTAATTTTAACTTGCAATCGCTTACACAGAATAGCTTAAGGTCAAGTATATCTTATGGCAAAACTTGGGCAAACTCGCCGTTCAACTTAAATATCAGCTTAGGCCATAGCCAGGACCTGGCGGCCAAAACAGTTAACCTGGAACTGCCTACGCTTAGCTTTAACATGGCTACGCTAAGTCCGTTTAAAAACCCTGAAAGTATTAACCCAAAATGGTACGAGAAAATTACTGTTGGTTATAGCTTACAGGCTACAAACAGGTTAAATAATATACCGGAGTCTGAGCTATTCAAATCTACGACGCTATCAAAACGTTTGCAAAATGGTATGCAACACAACGTACCCGTAGCGTTCAACACTACGCTGGCAAAATTTTTCCAATTTAATATCGGTGGTAACTACACCGAGCGCTGGTATCTGCAAAGCACAAGGATAAGATATGACAGAGGTACAACTGCCGGCCAGGTAACGCAAGTTAGAGATACTGTACCGGGCTTTAACCGGGCGTATGACTATAGCGTAAGTGCGGGATTTTCAACAAAATTATATGGCGTACTGCCATTTAAGAGCGGTAATTTGAAAGCCATCAGACATGTAACCACACCATCAATAAGTTTTGCTTACCGGCCGGATTTTGGCGATCCAAGCTATGGATATTACCGTACCGCGGTGAGCAGCGCAACAGTGCCTTACCCATACTATGCAACACGTTATTCTGTTTTTGATGGTTTACCTTATGGCGGCCCTTCCGCCGGTAAACAGGCCGGTATCAATTTTTCGCTCGATAATACTATCGAAGCTAAGGTTAAAGCTAAAAGTACCGACACATCAGGCGTAGATAAAAAGATCCCGATACTTCAGGGTTTAACATTTTCAACCTTTTACAACTTTGCG
>JAESTD010000045.1 GCA_016763755.1 Mucilaginibacter sp. | reverse complement strand
TCGATGTACCCCTGCCGTAATCCTGAATGACCGGTCACATACCGCTCTCCGCAAAAGAGCAGGTAGTTGCTAAAGGGATCTCTGGCGATGTCGTGATAGATGTAGGTATAATAATTCACCTGGCTTGATGGAGTTGTGAGTTCGCCATTCGGCTTCAATATCCATAGTTTGTGTTGCGATGCGGGAGTAAGATCGTAATAAGCCAAGATATTCAACGTTCCATCTTTTGACACGATCACCCTTTTTGGAAGCGTCAGCGTCTGCCCATCATTACTTGGAGGTATTTTTACAGTTGTTACATTTCCTTCGGGCGTAACTTTACGTATCGCATTATTGAAAAGATCAGCGACGTATAGATTACCGTCCTCGGCAATATCGATTCCGTATGGAAATTCAAATCTCGCTTGTTGCCCTTGACCATCAGCAAAACCCTGGTCATTATACTTCCCGGCGATGGTGATAACAGACAGACGTGGAAGTCCTGTACTTGTGCTCAAAGCAGCAGAAGCATCATGATTTTGAAGTACAGGCTGTTCGCTTTTCTTGCAAGCTCCGAGTAAAAGCAGGGAGGATACGAGCAGAATTTGTAATGGTCTTTTCATAGCGGTAATGCTGGGTATTTAGAATCGGTTGATCAAATTTACAAGACGTTACAGTAAATCTGCTACACATTATGAGAACAACAGTTGACTGGCAAACCGTTATCGCGTTAAATATTGTTTAATAAGCGATGTGGTCCATTTGCTCGGCTCAGGATATCGACATTTTTAATTTTACAAGGGTTCTAATATCTGATTGAGTTTTGGGAAAAATAACTCGCCATCAAATATTTGCCTGGAGAACCGAATATCCAGATCATTTAAACGTACTCTGCGGTCACAGGCAAAGTGACCGATGAGGGTTTTGGCATCGTGGCCTATATTTATGTTCAGAGATCATTGAATTACCCGGTATTACGGGGTACTTTATGCTACCCGCTCAGTTTAAATCTATGAGGGCATCGCAGCGTATCTTATCGTTCGTCAAAATAGCGCCATAGTTCCGGGTTGGAACGGACATCACTAAGGAATTCGATAAGCTGCTCCACCTCCTCAGCGCTTAAGGTATTGTCGCCATCAGCGGTGTAAGTGAACAGCTTATCCGGAATTTCGAAGGTGAGGTAACCGTAATAATTGGGATCGTCAATTTTTTCCAGGTGCAGTAAGCTTTCCTTTGAACGCGAAAATATTTGCTCGTCCAAGCCCGTATCTTTAAATATACTGTACGTGTGCGTAATAACTGTATGTCCGTCCAGATGCGCAAGCGTATCCGGAATAATAACCACGCAGAGGTCTTGATGAAATTGGAAACTAAGTGGCGTCATACAGCTATATTTTACAGCTGCCCCAAAGCCAATGCCCCCTGTTAAGGTTAGTTCCAAAGTAACGAAACAAAGCAAAATAAGTTTTTATGAAATAATTTATAAATGGATGGAGGATGATTTAATTTAAACCAAATTTCAATCCATTTGCCGAATGCAGAAAATCTATCATGGTAAATCGTAGTTTAGCGTTCACAAATGAATAATATCGGAGGCATTAACATCATCCCGGAGAACGACGCTGAGCGAATCGCTGCTTTAGAACGCTACCAGATCGCCGGCTCTCAAAAAGAAACTGCCTTCGATAGCATTTGTAGGCTGGCCTGCGAATTGTTTTCGGTTCCGGTCAGCCACATATCTTTTCTTGATGCCGATACGGAGTATATCAAAGCAGAAGTAGGTATGAACGGTTTGGAACGAATTGGACGCGCAGAAGGATTTTGTGCGCTCGCTATTCTGCAGCCTGAAGTCATGCTCATTGAAGATGCCAGTCAAAATGAGATTTTCGCTGATCATCCTTACGTAACGGGCGAGACCATGATCCGTTTTTACGCCGCCGCCCCTGTCATTACTCCGGACGGTTTTATCATTGGGACACTTTGCCTTATTGACCAGTCACCCCGTAAACTGAATGATAAGGAACGGGAACTCTTGCAGCATTTGGCAAAAGTGGTGATGGAACAAACCGAATTACGAAATGATAATATCAATCTTGTACAACAACGTGATCAGTTCATAGAGATCGCCAGTCACGAAATGCGTACGCCCTTAACAGCCTTGAAAGCAGCTGCACAGATCATAGGCAGAAAGAATCCGGAAGATACAGGTATTGTTTCGCAGATCGATAAAAGTGTTCAAAAGCTTTCAGGAATGGTCAATGATATGTTCGATGCCATGCGTCTGACCAAAAGCTCTTTTGACCTCAACCGGACGTCCTTTAGTCTTGAGGCTCTCGTTGACGATTGCCGTGAGCATATCAGGCTCGTAAGTAAAAAGGAGTTGCTTGTAGAGGGCGAAAGCAACTTTAAGATTAGTGCGGATAAAGAAAAAATAGAACGTGTTTTGATCAATCTCATACAAAACGCTTTAAAATATGCACCAGGATCCGAGGTAGTCGTTAAGACCGAAAAAATTGCCGGATCTGTTAAGCTATCAGTAACGGATATGGGCCCCGGTATACCTGCTGATAAACTTCCCTTAATTTTTAGGCGATATTATCGCTTAGATCCGAAAGGCATTCAAACCGGATTAGGGTTGGGGTTATACATCTCTGCGGAGATAGTCAAGCAGCATGGCGGGGATATTGGTGTGATTTCAGAACCGGGCGAAGGCTGCACCTTTTGGTTCACAATCCCGGCTGGTAATCAATAAGTAAAGTACCAAGAAGATACAATGCCGAAGCAGATAATTTCTTAATAGTAAAAATAAGGTGATCGCAAGTACCGATCACCTTATTGTTGCTCTGAATTAAGATAGCTTCAAATGCGCTTCCATAATTGCTATGCCTCCTTCGTTACCCTGTTGCGCAGCGAGGTCAAAAGCAGTCAATCCGCGGGTATCTGTGATATGCAGATCAGCACCCTGTTTAAGCAGTATTTCAATCAGCTCGTTGCGACCGAACATCGCTGCAAACATCAAAGCCGTTCCACCGTTGCCATGCTGTTGGTCAACATTCGCACCGCTTTCAAGCAAAAGTTCAACAATATCGGAGTAACCTTTAAAGCAGGCGCCCATTAATGCGGTATTACCGCCGAAATCCGCTGCGTTTACATCAGCACCTGCTGCCAGCAAAACTTTAGCAGCTTTGGGTTGACGATTGTAGCAAGCAATGATAAATGGCGTGTAACCTTTTTCATCCCGATTGTCTACCGCCTGTCCCGATGCAATCAGGGCATTTAATGTTTCCAGATCACCGCTGCGTGCTGCAGCGGTGAGGAGATGGTTATTTTCGTTTACCATTAAGCAGGGATCAATCTTGGTTTCTCACGCTCCCAAAAACGGTGCTGCGCGACCATTTTAATAAACAGCGGGGAGAACTTTTTGTCAGCTTTGCCGACAAGTATGCCTTCGGTTAGTACGTTCTCCTCTGCGTAATCTTCAGGGAGTTTTTTGCCGAAATAAGTCGCTTCCAGTACCTGTCTGGCCTCTTCTGCAGCGGCTATCGCTTTACAGTGTTTGAAGGCTTCGTTCAGAAAATGCACCGCATTGGCTTCCGCTTCCAACGTTGCTACTGCATTTGTGCCTCCGGCAACGTAGACCGCATCAAACAGTACGGAAGCAGCGCCCAGGAAGCTTTGATCAACCTCTATTTGCGTATCATCACTAGCTACGATAAAGCCAAGTTTTGGCGCGATCACCTCTGCAACCGCACCTTCTGCTTCCAACGCTTTTTTAACTAAAGTAAGCGAGGCGGCATCTACGCCATCGGCTGCCAGTATCGCAACCTTTCGGCTCTTGATACTTTCTTTTAAAGTACCGGCCATACTTAAGGCTGATGATACCGAAACGGAACCATCCACCTGTACCGATTGGTAATCTGCAGGGTCGCCATCTGCCGGAATATTTTGATTGCCCGGAATGGCTGATGGAATATGCAGACCCAGGTTAAAAGCAACCTGCGTGGCCAGCCCCTTATCAATTTGCGATAACACACCCAACATCCGTTCCCTGATCTCTACCATTTTTACCTTGCCCAGCTCAAAACTTAAGGCATCGACAATATGATTTTTCTCCGGCTCCGACTGGCTGTTGAAGAATAACCTCGCCTGGCTGAAATGGTCAAAGAAACTCTTGCTCCGGGCACGCACTTTACGCGCTTCAATGCGCTCCTGATAAGAAGTGAACCCACCATCAGCTGCTTTGACCTGCTTCGGGTCGTTATTGCCTATCGCATTTGGACCATAGCTGGTTTTGCCACGGTTAATGGTCTGGCGCATGAATCCGTCGCGCTGGTTATTATGAACCGGTACCACCGGGCGGTTAATCGGGATCTCCTGGAAGTTTGGCCCGCCCAAACGCGTGAGCTGCGTATCGGTATAAGAAAACAAACGCCCTTGAAGTAATGGATCATTCGTGAAATCGATGCCCGGTACGATATGACCAAGATGGAATGCAACCTGCTCGGTCTCCGCAAAGAAATTATCCGGGTTGCGGTTAAGCGTCATTTTACCCACCCGCTGCACCGGTACCAGTTCCTCTGGAACCAGCTTTGTCGGGTCCAGCAAGTCAAAATCAAACTTAAACTCGTCCTCTTCCGGGATGATCTGCAAGCCCAGTTCGTATTCTGCAAAAGCGCCCGCCTCAATCGCATCCCAAAGGTCGCGGCGGTGAAAATCAGGGTCTTTGCCCGAGATATTCTGTGCCTCATCCCAGGCAACAGCGTGGACGCCTAAAAGTGGTTTCCAGTGAAATTTGACAAAGCTGGCTTTTCCTTCGGCGTTGATCAACCTGAAGGTATGCACGCCGAAGCCTTCCATCATCCGGTAGCTGCGCGGAAGTGCCCGGTCGCTCATCGCCCACATGATCATGTGCGCCGATTCAGGTGTCAGCGAGATAAAATCCCAGAAAGTGTCGTGGGCAGAAGCCGCTTGCGGGATCTCGTTATCCGGTTCCGGTTTCACGGCGTGGATCAGGTCCGGGAACTTGATCGCATCCTGGATAAAGAAAACCGGCATATTGTTACCAACCAGGTCAAAGTTACCTTCTTCGGTATAAAACCTGACGGCAAAACCGCGTACATCCCTTGCCAGGTCTGATGACCCGCGCGAACCGGCTACTGTAGAAAAACGCACGAAGACCGGCGTTTCGATTTCGGGATCATTTAAAAAGCCGGCCCTGGTAAACTCAGCTAACGGTTTATATAATTTAAATACACCATGTGCGCCCGATCCACGGGCATGGACGACGCGCTCTGGGATACGTTCGTGGTCAAAATGGGTGATCTTTTCCCGCAGGATGAAATCTTCCAATAGTGTAGGGCCACGGTCGCCTGCCTTTAACGAGTTTTGGTCATCATTGATATACAGACCGGTGTTGGTCGTCATCTTTTGACCTGCCGAATCGGCAGTATGAGGGGCCAGGCTGTTCGTTTTTTTGTTTTCAGGCTGCGCCGCCAGTTTCTTGTCGATCGCACCTTCGGTGCCCATTTTTGGTGAGGGTTTTTGCTTTGCCATAATTATGCTTCTTCTACCGCTTTATAATTGATATCGGCTTCCGCCACTTCGGTTAGTTTTTTATCGGCTGCTTTTTCTTCCGCAAGCGTTTGTGATAGCAGGTCAGCAACTTCATCTAACCCGAGGGTTTTTGCTAACTGGTGCAGGCCGCCATAGGTCGCGATCTCATAATGTTCTACTTTTTGTGAGGCCAGGATAATCCCGACGTCGCGGGTGGCCGTGCCGGCTTCCGTGCTTTCGATGATGTTTTCGCCTTCTTTAGCCAGGCCTTCCATCGCGTCGCATTTCTGCGCCTGCGGTTTTTCGCCCAGCAGGCCGAATACCTGTTCCAGGCGGCTTACATGCGCGGCGGTTTCGTTTAAATGGTTTTCAATAGCCGCCACCAGTTCTTTTGATGTTGCAGACCTGATCATTTTCGGTAAGGTTTTGACGAGGTGATTTTCCGCCCAGTATATGTCCTTGATGCCGTCGGTGAAAAGTTCCAATAAGGCCGGCTCGGCCTCCGGCGACGTTTTAGTGCTGAATGTAGGTTCCCCTGTTTCTTTACTCATAGGTAGCGTTTTAAAATGGTGAGTCTGCAGAACGCGGGATACGAAATATATTAGTCAATCGGAATGTAGGCAGATGATTAGAGAACATTGAAACCATTAAATTGTTCCCTAGAATTAATTATTAGTAAAATAATTTGAAGTAATTCATCAACTATTAGGTTGCCAAATCATATACCGCTTTAGAATTTAGCTGTGAATAAGCAGGCCCCTTCAAACAGTAAATAAAGATTATTCCTGCTAACCGGAGGTACCGGTAAAACGACCCTAACCCCTGGGCCGTCAACGTAGCCTTGCGTGTTGTATTTCCCGGCAATCGTTACCACGGTCAATGGCAGATGGTCAGCACATGAGGCGGCGGTAAGGCTTGCATCAGGATCCATAACCGGAGCATTCAATTGGTCATTTTTCTTGCAGGATTCGGTGGTAATCAGCAACCCTAAAAGGGTTAATTTATAAGAATTGAGTTCATAATGGTAGGTTTATAACTAATGAATAATAAAGCTAATCTACACAATATGAAACGATTAAAAATACAAAAAGACCACATTGTTTGGTAATTTCACCCCTAAGGAAATGAGGAGCGTCCCCGTGTTCATCTGGTCTGAACGGCAACTTTCGCGGCCGCTTTTTTTCGGGTCTATGGGTACAACCGCTGTACCCGGCTTGCCG
>JAESTD010000005.1 GCA_016763755.1 Mucilaginibacter sp. | reverse complement strand
TTGCCGATGTGGCGCATTATATAATTCCCGATTCAGCTTTGGATAAAGAAGCCTACGAACGTGCTACATCTGTTTACCTGGTTGATCGCGTGATACCGATGCTTCCCGAGCGTCTTTCTAATGGCTTATGTTCCCTTCGCCCTAAAGAAGATAAGCTTTGCTTTGCTGCAGTTTTTGAATTGGATGAGAACGCTAACATCCAGAATGAATGGTTCGGCAAAACCGTTATCCATTCTGATAGGCGCTTCACTTACGAGGAAGTACAGGATGTAATTGAAACCCAACAAGGCGATTACGTTGAAGAGATATTAAAATTAAATGCTTTAGCCTATAAGCTTCGCGAACGCAAGTTTAAAGCCGGTGCCATCAGCTTTGAAACCACCGAGGTTAAGTTTAAGCTTGATGAGAACAGCAAACCTATCGGTGTTTATGTAAAGGAGCGTAAGGATGCCCATAAGCTTATCGAAGACTTCATGCTTTTAGCCAACCGTAAGGTAGCCGAGCATGTAAGCAAAATGGGCAAAGGCAAAAACAAATACACCTTTGTTTACCGCGCCCACGATTCGCCAAAACCTGATGCCTTGAACAGTTTTGCGCAGTTTGCAGCAAGGTTTGGTTATAAGATCAACACCAAATCTGATAAAGAGATAGCCCGCTCGCTTAACCATTTAATGGAAGATGTTGAGGGTAAAAAAGAGCAGAACGTACTTACCCACTTGGCTATCCGTTCAATGGCTAAGGCGATCTATACCACCAAAACAAGTAGCCACTATGGGTTGGCGTTTTCGCATTATACTCATTTCACCTCTCCTATCCGTCGTTACCCGGATGTAATGGTGCATCGCCTGCTTTTCCATTATTTAAATGGCGGGCAAAGTGCTAACGCCGACCATTACGAGGAACTTTGTAAGCACAGTTCGGCAATGGAGAAACGTGCAGCCGATGCCGAACGAGCGTCTGTTAAATACAAACAGGCCGAATACCTGCGCGACCAAGTGGGCAATGTATTTACCGGCATTATTTCGGGCGTTACCGAGTGGGGAATGTATGTGGAAATTATTGAGAATAAATGCGAGGGTATGATCCGCCTGCGGGATATTAGCGACGATTTTTATACCTTAGACGAAAAGAATTTTGCCATCATCGGTCAGCGTAAAAAGAAAATTTATCAATTGGGCGATGAGGTGAAAATAAGGGTTAAAAATGTTGATCTGACCAAGAAGCAGATTGATTTTACCCTGATAAATGAATAATATTAGAATGATGATGCAGTAAACTGTTGTTGAGCTAAAGATACTCACCACTAATTACTCACCAATCAACCGTTAATGAGACCACTCGACGAACTGCAATCGCTGATTGCCAATTCCGTAGCCGATTTAAAATTCCCCGAATATCCGGCGGAACTATATGAGCCTATACACTACATACTTGCCCTTGGCGGTAAGCGTATGCGCCCTGCCTTGCTTTTGATGGCCTGTGATCTTTTTGGCGGTGATGTTAACGAGGCCCTTCCCCCTGCCCTTGCCATTGAGGTATTCCATAACTTCACGCTGATGCATGATGATATCATGGATAATGCACCAAAACGTCGCGGTAAAACTACCGTACACGAGAAATGGAATAGTAACGTAGCTATCCTATCCGGCGATGTGATGTTGATTGAGGGTTATAAATTGATGATGCAGGTACGAGAGGATATCCTGCGTACGGTTCTCAATATCTTCAATGATACTGCCGTCGGTGTTTGTGAAGGGCAGCAACTGGACATGACCTTTGAGACCAACATTGATATCAGTATTGAAGAATACATCAATATGATACGCCTGAAAACGGCTGTAGTGTTGGGTGGTGCTTTAAAGATAGGCGCATTGATCGGTAATGCGGATATGAAAGATGCTGATCTGCTATCAGAGTTTGGTATTAACCTCGGCGTGGCTTTCCAACTGCAGGATGATATCCTTGACGTTTACGGCGACCCGGAAAAATTTGGCAAACAAGTTGGTGGTGATATCATTTCTAACAAAAAGACCTACCTGCTGATAAAAGCGCTTGAACTGGTTGAAGGCACCGAAGCGCAGGAGCTTGATCAATGGGTTACTTACAAAGACTTCGACCCGGCAGAGAAAGTAGCAGCAGTAACGGAGATCTATAACAAGGCCGACATCCGCCACCACGCAGAAACCGAAATGCATACCTATGCCGATAAAGCTTTTGCCGCTTTAGATAAACTGAACCTGCCCGAAGAAAACAAACAATACCTGCGTGATTTTGCGGATGGGTTATTGGTAAGGGAATACTGATGATATACTATGAAAACGTTGTGGGTAGCTTGTTATTTAATCATATTAACTGCAAAGGCGTTTTCACAAATCGCAGAGAAAGACATTTCTAGATCCACCTGTATTTTGGATGTTCAAAAACAGCCGGAGTTCCGCGGAGGTCAGGATGCGTTTATCAAATTTCTTCACAAAAATTTACGACGCCCTAAAGGCAGTGAGGCTATACAGGGGCGCGTAATCTTAAGTTTTACGGTACGAGCTGACGGACACCTTGCCGATTTTACAATAATGAAATCTCTGCAACCTGACTATGATAAAGAAGTTATCCGCGTGTTGAAATTATCCTCTCCGTGGAAACCCAAAATAGAAAATGGGAAAAGTGTGAAATGTAGATATTCAATACCTATCGTGTTTGATGCAAACTTAATTTCATACAAAAAGATTTCTTCAGATACCACCATTTACCCCGCTGTCGATCAATCGCCACAATTTCCGGGGGGATATGTAGAACTTGGAAAATATCTAAGTAAGTTCAAACCAAAAATGACAATTGAGCAACTTCAATCGAGGTTCATATTTAGGTTCGTTGTGGAGAAAGATGGAAAAATTTCAAATTATCAGTTTCTTAACCCTGTTAATAACTCGATCGAAAAAGAAGCTGTCGATTTTTTAAAAACTATGCCCAAATGGAAACCTGGTAAATTAAATGGTAGGGTTGTGCGGGTTTCTTATTCACTTCCTTTAACAGTATGCTACGCTGAAGAATAAGTGATATACTATCGTCATTGCTTTACGCGTCTTTGAGGTACAAAGCAATAACGGTAAGCGATATAAACAAAAAAGCCCCGGTCAATTTGACGGGGGCTTTTTAATATCTGTAAGTTGAAATTACTCAGCAGCTGTTTCTTCAGCAGCGTCAGCAGCTTCTTCTTTTTTTGCTTTTGGAGCGGCAGCTTTCTTAGCTTTTGGTGCTTCTTCAGCTACCGGAGCTTCAACAGCTTTAGCTTCTTTTTTTGCAGCAGCTTTAGGAGTAGCTACTTCAACAACTGGTGCTTCTTCTAAAGGAAGTACTGATACGTATGAACGGTTATCAGCTTTCTTTTTGAAAACAACTTTACCGTCAATAAGAGCGAATAAAGTGTGATCTTTACCGATACCTACGTTAAGGCCCGGGTTATGTTGGGTACCACGTTGGCGAACGATGATGTTACCTGCAATAGCTGGCTGACCACCGAAAATTTTGATACCTAAACGTTTGCTATGCGATTCGCGGCCGTTTCGTGAACTACCGGCCCCTTTTTTGTGTGCCATTTCTTAATATTATTTAGCAGGAAACGAGTCCCACAGGTTTTAAATCTAATTATAATGTGATACCAGTGATCTCGATCTTAGTGAATTGCTGACGGTGACCGTTTTTCTTTTTGTAACCTTTTCTTCTTTTCTTTTTGAAGATAATTACTTTATCACCTTTTAAATGAGACACGATCTTAGCTGATACTTTAGCGCCTTTCAAATCAGTACCTAATTTGAATTTACCTTCGTTTTCTGCTAACAACACGTTGTCAAATTCAATATTAGCGCCCTCGTCTCCTTGTAAGCGGTGTACAAAGATCTGCTGGTCTTTTGCAACTTTAAACTGTTGCCCGGCTATACTTACTATTGCGTACATTGTTGATTAATTATTGTTTTAAATTTTGAGGTGCAAATATATAGATTAAAATCTAAATAAGCAACGCGATTTTATTTTTATCAACGCCAATTAAGACTGTAGTTTTATGGCTCTTAGTCGCGCTTCATTTTCGTCCAGTTTCTTTTTGATCTCTTTGATTAGCCTTTCGTTGGCATCTATCAGTTTATCATTGCCCTGGTAAGTTTCATCAAATACCACACGCTTGGTTTTGCGTTTGTACTTAAATTCGATAATGTAACGCATCGAACGTTCCTTAGGGTCTTTCTTGATTTCATTGGCCGGGAAATCCCAGTAACCCAACTCAGCGGCTTTGCGGTGCAAGTAAAGCAGGTCATCCTTGCTTAAGTTCATGTGCATTTTAACAACCGAATCTTTACGGTTAACAAACTGGTAGTCGCCGGTTGCAGAGTTGTATCTGTTCAGCAGGCTATCGTTGTAACCATACTCCAGTTTAAGGCCTTCAAACTCGGCGAACTTATAGGGTGCATTTTTTACCATCATGCCATAATAGTAAACGCAATACAACATAAATGGAACGACGATGCTGAGTAGAAGGAATATTTTTTTTGCCTTGTTTGACATGATTTATATTAATGAGTGAATTAACGAATGAGTGATTTAAATTTCTATTGGTTCTTCAGATTGTGGCCCAAGCTCTCCCTCCCATTTGGAGACTACCGCTGTTGCCATAGCATTACCGAGCACATTCGTTGCAGAGCGACCCATATCCAGTAGCGGGTCTATACCAATAAGTAAGGCCAAGCCCGCCTCAGGGATATTGAACATAGAAACTGTACCCGCGATAACTACCAGTGACGCACGCGGCACACCGGCAATACCTTTACTGGTTAGCATCAGCACCAATAGCATGGATAATTGCTGTTGAAACGAAAGATGGATATTATACGATTGCGCCAGAAAGAGAGAGGCGAAAGTCATATACATCATTGAGCCATCCAAATTAAATGAGTAGCCTAATGGCAATACAAAGCTTACTATTTTGTCTTTACAGCCAAAGCGCTCTAATTCCAACAATACTTTAGGATAAGCAGCCTCGCTGGTTGAGGTACTAAATGCAATAAGGATAGCATCTTTAATTCTGCCTACCAGGTTAAATACACGGCCTTTTAATACAAAGAAACCGGCCAATACAATAACCAGCCAAAGTAGAAGTAATGAGAAGTAGAACTCGCCAATAAAAATAGCATAAGTTGATAAGATACCCAGACCCTGTTTAGCAATAATAGCCGTAATAGCACCGAATACTGCCAATGGCGCTACTTGCATTACATAACCGGTAATTTTAAGAATAACATGTGCAATGGCATCTAAAGCTTTTATCACCACCTCTCCTTTTTCGCCAATAGCAGCAGTTGCTACACCAAAGAACAGGGCAAACACCACTATCTGCAGTATCTCATTATTAGCCATTGATTCCACAAAGCTTTTAGGGAACACGTGACCGATAAAATCGCGCAGCGAAAGGGCAGTTTTTTGGATACCTGTTGATAAATGACTGTCCGGCAATGGCAGATGCATAGCCTCGCCCGGCTTAAAGAAGTTCACCAACATCATTCCTAATAATAAGGATATGAGCGTGGCACTCAGGAACCACAGCAAGGTTTTCCCCCCTATCCTGCCCACGGCTTTGATATCGCCCACTTTGGCAACACCTACCACCAACGTAGTAAATACTAAAGGTGCTACGATCATTTTTATCAGGCGCAGAAAGACATCACTAAGGATGCTGAATAGTTCCAATTTATCCTCGCGGGTCTTATCAGCGTCTTTGCGTATGGTCGCCTGGGCAGCGCGTTCTTTTTTTAAGGATTTAAATGCAAGCGTAGTAGTATCGGTACTTACGGCAATTTGCTCGTCTAATGTTTTTATCTTTACCTCGGCAGTGCTAATGCTGGTATTAATATTGTTAATAACGGTAGTATTATAAATATAGCCGGCAATAACGCCCAACACCAGTGCTATAAAAATATATAGGGTAAGTTTGCTCTTCTGCATTTTTTGTAGTGTGGCAAAAATATAAAAATAAAGCTTAAGGTTTACTGATGAGTATAACTACCTACGGATTAGCGCAGATTAAAAAGGAACTGCAGCATTTACCGGCCGAGCAACTGGCCGAGCTGTGCCTGAGACTTACACGTTATAAAAAGGAAAATAAAGAGTTACTGGCCTACTTGCTTTTTGAATCGCACAATGAGCAGGTTTTTATTGAATCGGTTAAAGCTGAAGCAGGTTTCATGTTCAGTCAGCTTCCTGTGCAAAGTTACTTTACGGCGAAAGGATTGCGCAAGATCCTTAAACTGCTCAACAAGTACATTAAATTTATTGGCAACAAAGCCGCCGAGGTGGAGCTGCTCATCAACTTCTGCCAAAATTATATGCAGTATGTTATCAAGCAAACCTCTCACAAACCTATCCGCTTGATACTCATCCGACAGGTGGAAAAGATCCGCACAACCCTCAGCAAACTCCACGAAGACCTGCAATACGATTACGTAAACGATTATGAGCAGCTGCTGGATGATGCCGACGGCAAATACTCCTGGTTTAGCAAAAAAAGTTACGAGTTGTAACATTTGATGCTTTACTTTGTCAAACCTATAAATTATTAACAAGTGGCAGATAACAACGAAGAAGCTTTCAGGCGAATATATGAGGCCAATTCAAAAAAGATCTTCCATTTGTGTTATGGTTACACAGGTGATGACGATGCAGCAAACGATCTTTTACAGGAGACATTCCTGAAAGTTTGGCAAAACCTTCACAAATTTCGTAACCAGGCCCAAATATCTACCTGGATCTACCGTATAGCAGTAAATACCTGTTTAACTTATTTGAGATCGGA
>JAESTD010000044.1 GCA_016763755.1 Mucilaginibacter sp. | reverse complement strand
TCTACACCCGCCGTGTCTTAAGTGGTGAGTTTGTGATAGTGAACAAGCACTTACTGCGTGACTTGGTTGACCTTGGCTTATGGAACAATGCGATGAAAGACAGGATCATCTCTGCAAACGGTTCTATCCAGGATATTGCTGAGATACCTGCCGATATTAAAGAACTGTACAAAACAGTATGGGAAATTAAGATGCGTAACATCATTGATATGGCTGCCGATAGGGGCGCTTATATCTGCCAGTCGCAGTCACTTAACTTGTTTATTAACTCGCCAAATGCATCTAAACTTACTTCAATGCACTTCTACGCATGGAAGAAAGGCCTTAAAACAGGTATGTATTACCTGCGTACGCAAGCTGCATCGCAAGCGGTTAAATTTACAGTGGAGAACCAGGGTGGTAAAAACATGGAAGCCGTTATACCGGAAGTTGTTGGTAATACCAGCGAAGAGGAAATGCCGGCCGGCCCAAGCTGTTCAATGGAAGAAGGCTGTGTTACTTGTTCTGCATAATTTCGCCTGATACCACATAGATAGAATTAAGTAGTCGGAAAGTCAGAAAGTCCGCACAAGTCCGAAAGTTAAAAGATGTTTTCTCATCTTTGCTTTCGGACTTTTTTATTGATTGATTTTCCGGCTTCCGGACTTTCGGTCTTCCCAACTTCCAGCTTGACAATGATCTCCGCTAAACACGAAATACTCCATTGCGAACGCTGCAGCAAGCCATTTGAGTGCAAGGCTAACGCCTTTACCAAATGCCAATGCAGCACCGTGCAGTTAAGTATAAACGAAGTGCAGTACGTTAGCGAACTGTATGATGGCTGCCTTTGCGCTAATTGCTTGTTAGAACTGCAGAAGGAGTATCAGGAGAGTTTGTAGGATAATAGTTCGTTCTTTCTGATTACAAATTCCATTTTTTTGCGTTTCGTATAGATTGTCTATCTTCACGGACTCATAAACGCATACTTAAATTATGAAATTGTTAGAAGGAAAAACCGCACTGGTAACCGGTGCTTCAAAAGGGATAGGCCGCAAAATTGCCGAAAAATTTGCTGAGCATGGTGCTAATGTAGCTTTCACATATTTATCATCAGTAGAAAAAGGCCAGGCTTTAGAGCAGGAACTGCAGAGCTTTGGTACCCAAATAAAAGGTTACCGCAGTGACGCTTCAAAATTTGACGAAGCCGAAAAGCTGATCAACGATATTGTTGCCGATTTTGGCGCGTTGGATATTGTGGTGAACAACGCCGGTATCACCAAAGACGGCCTGCTGATGCGCATGACCGAAGAGCAATGGGACGAGGTATTAGATGTAAACCTGAAATCGATCTTCAACGTTACCAAGGCTGCCTCTAAAATTATGATGAAGGCACGTAAAGGTGTGTTCATTAATATGAGTTCGGTGGTGGGTGTACAGGGTAATGCCGGCCAAAGCAACTATGCAGCTTCAAAAGCAGGTATCATTGGTTTTTCAAAATCGGTTGCTAAAGAGTTAGGCTCGCGTAATATCCGCACCAACGTGGTTGCCCCGGGTTTTATCCGCACCGAAATGACCGACGTATTAGATCCTAAAGTTGTTGAAGGCTGGGAAGCAAACATTCCGCTAAAACGTGCCGGCGAAGTAGACGATGTGGCAAACGCCTGCGTTTTCCTGGCATCAGATATGGCAGCATATATCACCGGGCAGGTTATCCCTGTTGATGGCGGTATGTTGTAATTATAAGTCAAAATTCAAAATTAAAAAGTCAAAAGTTGTGAAGAGTAGCTTTTGACTTTTTTGTTTAAATTGGGTTGATAAAACCTTATGACACGCAGCCAGATCATTCTTGTAGCCTTATTATTTGTTTCGTTTTGTTCTTTCGGGCAGAAGAAAAGGTCTAAAGGGCTCTCATTGGCAGAGATGGATAGGCTTTATAATATCTCACAAAAACACAGTAAATGCTTTTTTAATGGCAAGTTTACCGCTGATGAGCGCAGGACTTTTTTACCCTTTAACCATGCTGCTGAAGTAAGGCTGATATCTTATAAATGGAATATCCCCAGAGAAGCCAACGATCCTGATAGCCTGCCAGTATTTATTCCTGTTGCCCAAAATGCGTTTGCTATTAACCAGCTTAAGCTTGAAGAGCAAAAAACTCTCAGCAATGCCGGAATAGATTCTTTAACCAATATATTTTTCAATTACGGCTACACACCGGTTCGTTCGAAAAATGCTTATATTCTTGAAGATGCAATGAGTTGTTATGAACCCCATAACGCAGTCGTTTTTTTGGACGCAGATGGAAAAGTGGTTTATTATTTTGATGTGTGTTTTTCTTGCCTGCGCCATAACTGGAGCACGCCAAAAGTAAAAAATGTGATTTACTGTGATGGCAAATATGAATTGCTAAGGAAATTCTTTGCAAGCCAGGGAGTTATTTATGGCACTAAAAGATTACATAGCGACTAAAGTAATTTAATATGAATATCAGGTCTCTGCTAATTGTTTTACTCTTTTTTTTTGCTCGACCCGCATTTGCGCAAAAGATAATTGCCGCAAAGGACGCAAATAGATACGGCGGCAAAGAGGTATATGTAATTGGAAAAATATTAAACGTTGCCGGCCCGGGCTATAGTAGAGATATTTCGATGTTTGTCGCCTCAGACTCTACTGAATTGGGTGTCAGCGTAGTAATTCCGTTTAAAATATGGAGTAAATACGAAAATAAAAAAGGGCTTTTAACGGCGGATGTTAAAGGGAAAAAGATTAAAGTGTATGGTAGGATAGAGCGGGTTAGCGAACTTGATTCCTTTATCAGGATACGTAAAGCTGCCGACATTCAAATATTTTCTAAATAATACTACCCCAATATTCGCTCATATAACTTAAAATAATCATCAGCCATTTTCTCTTTTGAGAATTTTGATGCTGCCCAATCATGGCAGTATTGCCTATTGATGGATGGGATTTTGTTGATCGCACCTACCGCTTCGTCGACAGTATTTACCAGAAAGCCTGTTTTTTCATGCTGAATCAACTCCGGCATCGAGCCTTTGTTGAAGGCAATAACAGGGGTACCGCAAAGCATCGACTCGGCCACACTCATGCCAAATGGTTCGGCAAAGTTGATGGGGTGGAGCAGGGCAAGGGCGTTGCCTAAAAGCTCGTTCCGTTTTTCGGGCCCTGCAGAACCAACATAAACGATCTGGTCACTCAGGTGTGGTTCGATCTTTTCGCGCCAGTAATTCTCATCCTGAATTATTCCGGCTATCAATAATAGCTTATTTGCTTTTTTAGCTATCTCTATGGCCTCTGCTGCACCTTTGTCGTGGTGTATGCGCCCAAAGTAGAGCAGATAGTCCTGCGGCGCCTCAGTGAACTTAAAATCGACTGTATCTAAACCATTATATACGGTAGCAATGTATTCCAGTTCCGCACTGCGGTCGGCATCGCTGATGGATACATAATGCCCGCGTTGGTTATACTTTTTATAAACCGGGATGATCCGCTGCGATGAAAAACCGTGTATAGTGGTTATCACAGGAGTATCGATTAATCCGGTATAAGTAAGCGGCAGAAAATCGAAGTTGTTGTGGATAATGTCAAATTCGCTGGCTTTCTCCATCAGGTTGCTGATGTGCAGGCACTCTAATACCTTGGCATCCTGGGTACGGTCTTCTTCATAACCTTGTTCACAGATAGCTTCCAATTTACCGGCAGTGATAGAATCTCCTGTTGCAAACAACGTTACATCAACGCCCAGTTTTATCAAACCTTCGGCGATGTTTGAGGCTACTTGTTCCCACGGACCGTAATGCCTGGGCGGTGTGCGCCAGGCAACAGGGGCTAAAATTGCAGCTTTCATGAGGTTAGCAGATCTTAACCTTTTGGTCTATCTTATTATACTCATATTCAAGCTCAAAGGCTTTAAGTACGGTTAAATGCGATATCATGTAAGCCAACGTACTTTCCGCGCCCTGGTTACGGTTGATACCGGTAGGCAGCAGGCCGTCGCAACAGCCTTTAGTCTCATGGTCATAAAGTGGCGCACGCAGGGTGTTTTCGCCCAGGAACCATTTATAGCTCAGGAACATTTTTTCGATATATTCCGGCTTGCGGAAGGTTTGATACGCCTGGAAATGCATCATTACCATGGCCATGGTCTCAATAGCCTGCTGATCGAAAGTAGGGAACGTACCACCGCGGTAATACCAGCCATCGTTACCAACAGGGCTTAAGTAACCGTTTGATAGTGTAAGCTGATCCAGGAAGGCCATCGTTTTCATGGCTACCTCTTTGGCTTTAGGGTTACCGGTTATCTCGTATGAATGCAGCAGGGCCAACGGAAGGATTGCATTATCGTATGTCATACTTTCTTCAAACCACTCCCAGTCATCAGAACGGGTTTGGTCATACGCATCGAGCAAAGGTTGGGTTAAGCGGACCAACTCGGCAACCATGCCCTCATCAGTGGGGTAAACCTGTAGATAAAGTGCTATCCCAATGATAGTATTAGCTTGTCCACGGATATGTTTTAAAGCCCTAAAGTGCAAGTACGACTTGTGGAACAACTCCAGCGCAAACTCGCGGTATGAGTTGCTGGCTGCACAACTTATCAAGTGACCCAAAGCCCATATCGTACGGCCAAAAGAATCTTCAGAACCTACATCATCCAGGTAACGCCTGTCAAAGCTGAGGAAGTTGCGGAAGTTACCATCATCCGTTTGCATATAATGGATATAGCTCAGATATATAGGCAGCAATCGGTGTGCTTCTGCGCTTTTATTACGTTGGTAAGCCATCAATGCCATGATCAACGCACGGGCGTTATCATCCAAACAATAACCTTCTTTTAAGTTAGGGATGCCATATTTGGCATGCTGAACAATACCGGTATCGTCAGTTAACCTCAACACGTGCGCAAGACTGAATTTTGGTAGTATCTCAGGATCTACAATGCTGTTCTTTAAAATCTTATCGCTGAAATCATGCCTTGCAGATGCTTCCTGTGCCACTTTAATAAACTCGGCACCGATAACGGGCCAGCGTAAGTGCAGGCCGTATTCGTAAGCATTTTGTTTAAGCTCTTGCAACTGGGCATCATCACCTAAAAGCTCGTTTACTGTATCGGCCAAAGCCTCGGCATCTTTAAAGTCGAACAAACGGCCGCGGTCGTCGGCCAGTAATTCGGTTGCGTGCCAGTATGGGGTCGATATTACTGCGGCACCTGCGCCAATAGCGTACGATAAAGTACCGCTGGTAATTTGCGCCTCATTCAAATACGGAGTAACATATATTTCGGTAGCGGTGAGGTAATTGATCAGTTCATCCTCGGCCACAAACTTGTTGATGAAAGCCAGGTGCTGCGAAACCTTAAGTTGTGCGGCAAGGCTTTTCAAATGATCGCGATATTCCTCGCCCGAGCTTTTTATAACGCCGGGATGCGTGTTACCCAACACAACGTACATCACGTCAGGGTGTTTCTCAACAATTTTTGGTAACGCTTTTACAACAGTTTCCAAGCCCTTGTTACGACTCAGCAAACCAAAGGTCAGCATCACGCGGCGGTTTTTAAACTGGCTAAGGCTTTTAACCGGATTTGGTTCCGGTGCTTCCAAATCAGGTACACCATGTTCTATGATCTGTATCTTCTCTGCCGGGACATCATAAATAGTGGTCAAAAATTCAACTGCACGTTTGCTCATCACAATGATCTTTGATGATTGCTCGGCAATCTCGCGGATCACAATGCGCTGTACATAGCTTGGGTCTTTTAAAACCGTGTGTAGTATAGAGATCAAAGGTTTCTCTAAGCGATTGATCAAAGGCAATACGTATATACCGCTTTCGCCGCCATAAATGCCAAACTCGTGTTCCAATATCACAGCATCAACATTACTGGTATTAATGTATCCCGCTGCGCGGATGTAATCTTTCTGATGGTTCTGGCGGATAACATATTTTACCTGCGCAGGGTACTCATATTCTTGTACGTCTTCAGAATCGTTAAGGGCCACAACATAGCCACCATCAAGCGGGTCTTTCCTGTCGGGGAAATTGGCATTGATGGCATTCATTAAGTTATGGTTAAAGGTAGCGATGCCGCATTCGCGCGGAGGATAGGTCGATATATATGCAATTTTCATAGTGTAGATGAACGATTTTATTCCGCTTATACTCTCTGGGTGCATTTTTGAGACACCCATTGACCCGAAAAGTATGCACTGCCGACCTCGAAAAAGGGATTACAGCCGTGGGGAACGCATATTTTATGCAGGCATTAACCTATGTGCATAAAGTATACCATAAAACCGCTTAAAATGTGTCAATACGTATTTCCTGACGCATTTTTTACGAACTGAAGAAGCGAAAGTGAGGTGTTGCGTGCTTAAGTGCTTATATTCCTGTGTGTTGTGTAATGGCTGCAACTATAACGCTACAGGCGTTAACCAGCTCATTTTTCTTAATAATTAAAGGCGGGGCGAGCCTCATAGAGTTGCTGCAGTGTAAAAACCAGTCTGTGATTACACCATTTTGTATACAGGTGTCTATAATTTTTCTTATTAGTTTCAAAACTTTCAAATTCGACAGCCAGCATCAAACCCTTGCCGCGGATCTCTTTGATAGCCGGATGCTGCAGTTCTTGCCGGATAATGGCTTCCTTTTCGGCAACCCCATCTATCAGTTTTTCTTCGAGCAGAACTTCCAGCGCTGTCAACCCAGCGGCGCAACAAACCGGGTGGCCGCCAAAGGTGGTAATGTGCCCCAGGATAGGGTTCTCCTTGAACGACGACATGATCTCGACCGACGAGATAAATGCACCAACCGGCATACCACCACCAAGTGCCTTTGCCATTAGCAAAATATCAGGTACAACATCGAAATGCTCAAAGGCAAATAGCTTACCCGTACGGCCAAGGGCGGCTTGTATCTCATCCAGTATTAGTAACGTGCCCGTTTCAGAACAACGTTTGCGCAGGGCTTGCATATACTCATAGTCGGGCACGCGGATACCGGCCTCACCCTGCACGGTTTCGAGGATAACGCAGGCGGTTTGCTTATCGATGAGTTTTAGGTCGTCAAGGTTATCTAACCTCATAAAGCCAACACCAGGTAGCAGCGGGCGGTAGGCTTGCTTATATTCTTCGTTACCCATTATGCTGAGGGCGCCATGGGTACTACCATGATATGAACCTTCAAAAGCCAATACATTTGGCCTGC
>JAESTD010000043.1 GCA_016763755.1 Mucilaginibacter sp. | reverse complement strand
TTCTCAAAACTATCCTCTCCCATGGTTTTACTCTCGCTACCTGTAGTGCTGTCATCATCGGCAGGATTATCTGCCGAAACGCACTTTTGATGGGATGCAACATAGTGATCAATAAAAAGGTCGCACGACTTTATTGTGAACACTGTTATGAGCAGCATTCCTAATAATCCGCAGATGGATGACCTTCTTAAAAATCTAACTAATTGCATTGGCGCAAAGGTAACTATTAATTACACTAAGTGTTTTACCAATATCCCTAAAAAACACAACTTGCGACAATAAAATGACCGATTTTACAATTTCTTAAAACACATATTAGAAACACATTAAAGAGTTATTAGAAAGTATTAAGAATATCGATGACCTATCATTTAATAAACGAAAAGGCTTACTCTTATCAGGAGTAAGCCTTCATCGCAAAAGGTTAAATTCTGTTATTTTTCTTCTTCGGAATTATTCTTCAGTTTCATGAGCAATGCGTAAGCGTTTTTTGTTACTATCTTAGTTTTATCGGTAATACCTGCTCCGCTTACCTGTTGTTTACCGGCATTGGCGTTACCCAGGGCAACCGGGGTAATTTTAAAATTATTATTAGCCTGTTCAACAAAAACGAAGTGCTTGCTTTGCCAGCGCACAACGGCATCCTCAGCTACGGTTAAAGCGGTGGCGTTTTTCACTTCTACTTCGGCATTCATGAACATGCCCGGCAGTAATGTTGCATCGAATTTTTCAAAATGGCAATGGACGCTGGCCATACGGTCTTCGTCAAGGTTTTTGCTAACGAGGATGATCTCGGCCTCATATTTTTTTTGAGGATTATCAGTAGTATATGTAATTACCTTCTGCCCTACTGATAACTGGTTGACATCCTTCTCAAACACATTTAAGGCAAGGTGTATATCCTTTGGGTTTACCAGTTCAAACAATACATCTGTTGGCGAAGTGTATTTGCCGATGTTCACGTTAACCTTAGATACAAAACCATCAATAGGCGAATAGATATTTACACTTTTAGAGATACTGCCTGCTGTCAACCTGTTTGGATTGATACCAATCAACTCCAGTTTTTGCGCCAACGAACGCATGTTGATGCGCTGGGTTTCCATCTCTGTGCGGGCCTGCTCCATCACTTTATCGCTGCTGGCTTTGCTGGCATTCAGTTCCTGCTGGCGTTTGTATTCTTTCTCAGCAAAAAGTTCCTTCTCGCGGGCAGAGAGGTAATCCTGCTGAATCTGGATGAACTGCATGTCTTCCAATACACCTAAAACTTCACCTTTGCGTACGTGTGCACCAGGCAGTAATTCGGTACGTTTAAGGTATCCGCCTAAGGGGAAACTTACGCTTACCGTGCTTTGGGGCGGCACATCGATGCTGCCCTGTAATTTTAAAACACCGCTTACGGTCTCGTTTGATGGAGTGCCGGTTTCAATACCCGCATTTTTCATTTGTGCAGGTGTTACGGTTACCATTGAGGTATCTGCCGGCTTTTCCTCTTTGGCCTCTTCCTTTGGCTTTTCGCCGCCACATGATGCAAACAGCGCTGTCGCAGCAAGGATCGATAATATATATGTCTTCATCTTTTATTGATTGTTGAGTTTTTGTACCTGTATAGCTGACTGATTATAACTATTCAGCATATCCAGGTATTCATTTTTAAGGCTGATGGCCTGGTCAACCAATATCACCCATTGCAGATAATTGATATCGCCACCGGTAAATTGCTTATCGGCCGTGGATATAATGAGGGCAGCATTTTTGTTACCCTGCTTCTCATAATATTCCAGACTGGTAGCATATTTCTGCAGCTGACTATTGGTGTTCTGCAATTCCGTCTGTAATTGTTGTGAGGCAAATTCGGTGCGTTTCTGCGCCATTTGCCATTCTACTTTAGCAGCCGATGCTTTGGCAGATTGTGCACCCCAGAACAATGGAATGCTTACACCTGCTGCTACGTAATTGAAACGTTTACCTGTGCCATAATATGTCTCCATCCCGTTGACGAACTGCGAACCCGCAATACTTTGATTATTATAACCGGCGAAGAAATCGGGGAGCAGTTTTGATCTCTCCGTTTTCCAGCGGTATCGGGCTGCCTCGGCCTGGTGGTTGTAAACCTGCAGAAGCGGCAGCTGATCATTTGAGGGCTGCGTGTGCAGTGCAGGATTAATGTTGATACGCAACGTATCTGTTTCAGGAATATACGTTATGCTATCATGCAACAGCAGGTTAAATTGCTTCAACGCAACCTCTTCATCGCCCAACAATAAATTTAATTGGTTAGCTATTTGCTGATGATGGGTTTGCGCAGTAGTTTGCTCCAGCACATTGGCCTCTCCTACTTTAAAACGCAGATTGGTTTTTTTCTCGAACAAGGTATAGATACTATCCGCGTAGCGTAATAGCTTCTTCTTACCATCTATCCAAAGCAACTGATAATACAGTTTACGCACATCAGCTTTTATATCCTGGCGGGTTAATGCTGATTGCGCACTGGCGGAGAGGTAATTCTCTTTTAAAGCTTTCTTTTGATTGCTGTAAACCGTTGGAAAACTGATGGACTGTGTAATACCGAAACGTGTATCATTTATCGCGCTGTTGATCTGCCCGTAATCTGCAGAGATCTGCGTTTTGGCTATATCGAAACTTGTTTTCTGGCGGATGCTCTCGGCCTTCTCATTTAATCCGGCGGTTTGTATCTGTAGGTTATTTTTCAGGGCTATTTGTAAGGCTTGGTTAACGCTCACTGGTTGCTGCGCATTTGCTGTTGACGCAGACATGCCAAATAATACGATACCAATCATTGCCGCTTTACCTGCCGCCGGCAGCTTTACCCTGCCCACAAACAAAAGATACAGCGCGGGCAATACAAACAAGGTAAGGAAAGTGGCTGTAATTAATCCGCCAATAACCACTGTTGCCAAAGGGCGTTGCACCTCCGCACCGGCACCGTTACTGAGCGCCATGGGTAGGAAACCCAAGGATGCCACGGCAGCTGTCATCAACACCGGTCTTAAACGATTACGGGTACCTTCCATTACCAATTTTAAAGGATCTGTTATTTTGCCTTCATCGCGGATGCGGTTAAATTCTGATATCAACACGATACCGTTCAGCACCGCTACACCAAACAGCGCGATAAAACCAACCCCTGCTGAAATACTGAATGGCATGCCCCTCAGCGCCAATGCGAACACACCACCAATGGCCGAAAGCGGGATGGCCGTATAGATCAAAGCCCCTTCTTTTATGGATGAGAACGCAAAGTACAACATCAGAAAGATAAGCAAGAGCGCAACCGGTACGGCAATACCCAAACGTTTTTTTGCCTGCTGCAGGTTCTCAAATGCACCGCCATAGGTAATATAATATCCCGGTGCCAGTTTAACTTTAGCATTAACCTTCTGCTGAAGTTCCTCTACTATCGATTGTACATCCCTGCCACGAACATTGAAGCCAACAGTGATGCGGCGTTTGGCATTTTCGCGCTGGATTTGGTTAGGGCCTTCTATCTCATCAACTGATGCTACCTGATAAAGCGGAATCTGTACACCCGTTGGAGTTGAAATTAGCAGATTTTGCACATCGCTTAAATTGCGACGGCCTTCACTGCCCACGCGTACTACAAGGTCAAAACTTTTTTCGCCCTCATAAACTTTGCCAGCTGCTGCACCCGCAAAAGCAGCGTTAACGGTGCGGTTCACATCATCTATATTTAAACCATACTTGGCTATTTCGGCGCGATTATATTTGATTACTACTTGTGGCATACCAGTTACTTTTTCTACGTAAAGGTCGGCAGTACCGCCAACGGTTCTGCTTATAGCGCCTATCTGTTCTGCGTATCGTGCAAGGGCATTAAGGTCTTCGCCAAAAATTTTACACACTACGTCTTGCTTGGCACCGGTCATGAGCTCGTTAAACCTCATCTGCACGGGGAACTGGAAACTGGTAGTTACACCCGGCACAGCTCCCTGCACTGCTGCGGACATTTTTGAGGCCATTTCCTGGAAGGATTTTGCACTCGTCCACTCCTTTTTATCCTTTAACACGATGATCACATCGCCACCCTCTATCGGCATCGGGTCGGTAGGTATTTCGGCGCTGCCGATACGGGATACTACTTTCTCTACCTCTGGAAATTTCTTTTGCAGCAAAGCTGAGATCTGTTGGATAGTACCAATGGTGGTACTCAGGTTTGTACCCACCAGTAAACGAGTTTCAACTGCAAAGTCGCCCTCTTCTAACTGAGGGATAAACTCGCCACCCATCCGGCTGAAAATAAATACAGCAACCGCAAACAACCCAAATGCTGATGCTACCAGCACCTTGCGGAAACCCATAGCCTTAGCCAGCCATTGTTGGTAAACGCGTTCTATCCTGTTCATCACCCTGTCAGACAGGTTGGCCTTATGTGTTAACTTTTTGCTGATGAACATCGAACTGATCATCGGCACATAAGTTAGCGACAGGATGAATGCACCAAGAATAGCAAAGGCTACCGTCTGCGCCATTGGTTTAAACATTTTGCCCTCGATGCCTGATAGCGATAATATGGGCAAGTAAACGATGAGGATAATGATCTGACCAAAAACCGCCGCATTCATCATGCGGGAGGCTGAACCGGTTACCTCGGTGTTCATCTCATCCTGAGAGAGATTATCTACGGTGGCATATCGTTTAGAGAAATGCAGGTGATGCAAAATAGCCTCTACAATAATTACGGCACCATCTACTATCAAACCAAAATCCAATGCGCCCAAACTCATCAGGTTACCGCTTACGCCAAAGGTGTTCATCATGATGATGGCAAACAGCATGGCCAATGGGATAACCGAAGCCACTATTAAGCCCGCACGAAGATTACCTAAGAATATTACCAGTACGAATACAACAATTAAAGCACCTTCTAACAGGTTGCTTTCCACCGTGCTGATGGCATTGTTCACCATTTTAGTTCTGTCGAGGAATGGCTCTATCACTAACCCATCAGGCAGGGTCTTCTGTATTTCGGCGATACGTTTTTTAACGTTTACAATCACCTCTGATGAATTGGCACCTTTCAGCATCATTACAATCGCACCAGTTACTTCTCCCGTTGGGTTGTAGTTCAAAGCTCCATAACGTGTAGCTGCGCCAAGTTTTACATCGGCAACTTGCTTGATGAGCACCGGCGTACCTGTGGCGTTCACTTTTACTACGATATTTTCTATATCGGCAATGCTGCCTGCCAAACCCTCGCTGCGGATATACATCACCGTAGGGCCTTTTTCAATGTATGCGCCACCAGTGTTCTGATTGTTGGTATGTAAAGCGTTAAATACATCACTGATGCTCAGGTTGAGCGATTTTAACCTGGCGGGATTTACCGCAACCTCGTATTGTTTAAGTTCGCCGCCAAAGGTGGATACATCAGCTACACCCTTAGTGCCTAACAATTGTCTGCGGATGATCCAATCCTGAATAGTACGCAGATCGGCCAGGCTGTATTTATCTTCAAAGCCCGGTTTGGGCCTTACTACGTATTGGTAGATCTCACCAAGGCCGGTACTAACCGGGGCAAGCTCGGGTTTATTGGCATTTTCGTTAATATCAACTTGCTGCAGGCGTTCGGTAACCTGCTGGCGTGCCCAATAGATGTCGGCATCGTCATCCAACACCACGGTAATTAATGACAAGCCGAAGCGCGACATGCTGCGGCTCTCTTTGAGGTCAGGAATGTTACTGATGGCCTGTTCTATCGGAAAAGTGATCAATCGTTCCACATCCTGTGCGCCAAGCGCCGGTGCGGTAGTGATGATCTGTACCTGGTTATTGGTAATATCGGGCACGGCATCAATTGGCAGGCGTGTAACCTCGTACACGCCGTAAATGATCCAAAGCCCCATAAATAAGCCAATTACCAGTTTATTTTTAACTGAGAATTGTATGATCTTATTAAGCATGAATTTGCTGTAAATAATTTGCAACCATACCTGCACAAAATACAGCTAATGCAAAGCATCAAAAGCCTTGTTACAGGTAATTAGATAAAACGGAATAGCAAATTATGCCTGTGGCGGCCTGAAGAGAGAGGAAAGTGCAGGGTCGGGGAAAAACTCCGGGCGGTACTCTAAAAAAGAATTGTCTACCGGTTTTACCTGTGTATTATTTTCTATGACACGCAGAGCCGGTAAAAGATAAATGTGTGTTGCATGCGCATCCATTTTTTTAAAAGGCAATTGCATGTCACGGTCGTTGTCATTATCGTTCAAATCATCGCCCCAGTAATGCATACCCAGGAATTGCATGAGCGTTACTTTACTATCGCGCAGCTGGTGTTCTTTAAAATGCTGAAAAAGTATAGGCAGCTTCGCCAATTGATCAAGCTCGGTATTTTGAACTGCGATCACAGTCACTATTAGATATAGCAAAGCTTTTTTCACATCACAAAAATAGAAATATAAGGGTGCATGGCAAACTAATTTGGCGATAATTGCTATATAAGTATTACTTGTGAAAACCATATAGCACAAAACTAAAAGTGTTTTAGCCTTAAAAATTTAAAGCTATTTAACGATATTGCAAGTCTACATCCAATTACAACCTGATGAGATCACTTTTTAAACTGATGGCTTTTGCCACTATATTTAGCCTTGCATTTTCTGCAAAAGCCCAAACCACAACGGCAGCTATTTCGGGCGATTTTCCTGATCCTTCTATCATACATACTGCCAACGGCTATTACGCAGTGGGTACATCATCAGAATGGGCTCCGCATTACCCGGTTTATCATTCGGTGGATCTGAAAAGCTGGAAACAAACAGGTTATGTATTCGATAAAACACCCGATTGGATAGTCGGATCGTTCTGGGCACCTGAGTATTATAAAATAAAAGACACTTACTATATTTATTACACCGCGCGTCGCAAATCAGACAATATCTCCTGCATTGGCGTGGCTACCTCAAAGTATCCGGATCACGGGTTTACCGACCATGGTGTAATTATAGACCATGGCAAAGAAGCTATCGATGCATTTATTTATAATGATAAAGGGCAGCTTTATATCAGTTTCAAAGCTTATGGACTGGATAACCGCCCTATCGAATTGCTTGCTCAAAAAGTCACCCCCGACGGACTTAAAGCATATGGGGAAACTATTTCCTTGTTAAAAGATGATAACAAAAAGGGTATGGAAGGCCAAAGTTTCTTAAAGCACGGCAAGTATTATTACCTTTTCTACTCGGCAGGCGGTTGTTGCGGGATAGGTTGCAGCTATCATGTAAAAGTAGCACGTGCTACAAAATTTGCAGGCCCGTACGAAAAATACGAAGCATCTGAACTGCTTAAACCTGCCGACGGCTGGAAATGCAGCGGCCACGGAACTTTTACGCAGGATGCGCAAGGGAGATATTACTACATCATGCATGCCTACAATCAGCGTAGTGAGGTATTTACCGGCCGTGAGGGTATGCTGGCAACCCTCAATTGGGATGGTAAAGACGGATGGCCAACTATGAAAGCTGTTGCAACTAAACACCCTTATCCTGATATCCATGATAAGTTTATCGCAAAGAAGCCAGCTCTTTACTGGCAATATGATTTCCATAATGCTGCGCCGGTAGTTACACAAGGCAACGGTAAGTTATCGCTATCGGGAACCATGCTGGCAGAAAATAAAAGTGGCATCATGTACGGTATCCGCCCTGTATCTGATCATTTTGAGATGAGTACAACCGTTACCAACCATAACGAAGCATTAAAAGGCTTGGCATTTTACGGTACCACTAAAGCTATTTTGGGCTTAACCACATCCAGCTCGCAAGTAAAATTATGGTTGATAAAAGATGGCAACATAAGCGTACTTGATTCGGCTGCCGTAAATACAGGTTCGCCGGTACAATTAAAATTCTCCATGATGCCAGACAGGACTTGTAAAGCCTGGTACAAGCAAGGTACTAATGAGTGGAAAGAACTGGCCACGGGTAATAAAGTATCGATAAGTGAATTACCACAATGGGATCGCCCGCAAAGGATAGGTTTGTTCTTTAAAGGTACGCCAAATGAATCGGCTGTGTTCAGCGAGTTTGATCTGGTGAATAAGGCAGATTAAATTACCTGTCCATTAATCCCTTGCCGGCTAATATTTTAGGCAAACAACTTTCTATGCGCGATAAGCGCGTTTTAGATTGCTTTGGAGCAAGGAAGTAGATATTGTAAGCGCGTTGCCTGCCGGGTGTTAGTGCTTCAAACGCCGATTTTAGCGCGGGTATTTGTTGCATCATAACAATCAATTCTTCGGCAAATACTAACTCATGGTTTTGCTTAAAATCGACGGTTTTACCGGCTTTTTCATTTTCAATCGCTTCGCGGATGTAGGAAATAAGCGTTGATTCGAGTCTGATAATGTCGATTACAGAGGTAAATTTTACTATCCGTGCCGATTGTGTATTTTCACCGGGCTTTGTTAAAATGCCGGCCTCATCGTGCAATAAAGCACCTTTGAAGAAACTGAGCACACAACAATCTTTCAATTCGCCAATAATGGCTATGTTGGCGTTGTTAAATGTATAACAAGGCGCCCGCCACTTCATTTCCTCGGCCAATCCGCTGCTTAGAAGTATCCGGCGAAGTTCTTTCAACTCGCCGGGCCATTTTTTAGCCTTGACTATAAAATCATCAACCTTAGGGTTCATATTAGTTATCGTCTAAACCTTTGCCGTTTAATATATTCGGGATATATTTTTCAATCCTTGCCTCGCGGGTTTTTATCTGCTTAGCCGATGAAAAATGCAGCAGATAACCCCTCTGCCTGCCGGGGGTGAGTGATTCGAAAGCTTGTTTCAATGCCGGAAATTCATTAAGCTTTGCCTGAAATTCTTCAGGCATATTAAACTCTTTGGTTTTCTTGAATTCAACTTTCAGTCCGGCTTTTTCAACTTCAATGGCTTCAAAAACATAAGCTTTAATAACCTGCTCCAGTTTAAGTACTTCGTCCAGATTAGTAAATCTGATCTGCCTTGCCGATTGTACGTTTTCGGTTTGCTGTATCAGTATGCCGTTTGCATCATTCAACAAAGCTCCTTTGAAAAACAACAAGGCGCAATACTCCTTAAAATCATGTATCAGCACAATATTGACATCGTTTAAAACGTAGCAAGGTTGCCCCCACTTCAGTTCTTCCGTCAATCCGCAATCCAAAATTATCGACCGCAGTTTATTTACTTCCTGTTTCCAGACCTTATCTTTCTGAAAATAAAAATCAACTTTCGGATTCATCATGTTTAAGTTATTGGTTCTACTGATAATTTTCTATCGGCCGGCCTCAGGCACCATGATACAACGGTTAGCACCAGCAAAAGCGTAGCCCCGAACACCTGATCCATAGATTTTCCCGTAGCCAAATGCGAATATAAGGCTCCCGTCATTATAAAGAAAAAACCTGCGTAAGCCCATTCTTTTAGCAGTGGCATTTTAGGTATAAGTACAGCTATAACTCCTAATAATTTCCAAATGCCTAACAGTGTCAGAATATAAACCGGAAAGCCCAAGTCCAGGACAAATGCAGTTTCAGCCTTTAGTTTTAACAATTGCACAATGCCTGTTGAGGCCATACCTAAGGCTAACCACACTGTGGCTATCCAATAAATGATCTTTTTTGATTTGCTCATGACAGGTTATTTTAATTTATCAGCGATATCCTGCAAACGGTTGTGTGCCATGTTAAGTCCTTGTCTGAAAGGTAATTTAAGCATCTGATCGCGCAGGGACGCCGAGCGGTAAATAGAATGAATGGTGAGTTTACTTGTATCATCGGTCAGTTTTTCAAACTCCATAAATTCGAGTTGCACATCAAACGGAGCATTCTCCATCTCGAAAGTGCGTACTATCTTTTGATAGGGTACAAAATCATGGATGGTGCCATTAGCCCTGAAAACCACTTGGCCCTCGGTATTACTGGTTTCAAATGCCCAGCTGCCGTGCTTTTTATTTTCGAGTTTTATCACTTTGGTGCCCATCCATTGCTCAACTATTGCAGCATCTTCATAGGCTTTAAAAAGCAGTTCTACCGGCAGATCAAACTCGCGGGTTATCAGTAGGTCGGCCCTACCTTCTTCTGCATCAATTTTGGTTTTAAGCTCCATGTTATTTGGTTTTATAGTTTTTCATGATGGATTCTAACTTGTTGAAGCGTTTGTCCCAAATTTGCCTGAAAGGTTCAATAAAATCAGCTATCTGTTTCATTTTATCAGGGTTTAAATGATAATGTACTTCTCTGCCCTGCTGCTCTTGCTTAAGCAATTCGCACTCGGTTAGGATGGCTAAGTGTTTGGAAACCGTTGGCCAGGCTGTATCAAAGTTTGCCGCTATTGCACCTGCCGTTAATGATTGTGATGCCACCAGCAGCAAAATGGCCCGCCTGGTTGGATCGGCAATGGCCTGGAAAACATCCCGTCGTAAATTCATATATGTAGCTATTTGACTACAAATATATATGTAGCTATTTAGCTACGCAAATTTATTTTCAGAAAATTACTGGTACACAAAAAAGCCGCCTGTTGTTTACAGGCGGCTTTTTTATATCATGAGTTGCTAAATTTAATTCTGTTTCAGCTTGGCTTCCATGCTCAGCGTGGTATGCGGTACAGCCATCAAGCGTTCTTTTTGTATTAATTTTCCTGTTACGCGGCACACACCGTAGGTTTTATTGGCAATGCGTATCAAGGCGGCATCTAACTGCTCAATAAACTTTTTCTGACGACCGGCTAATTGGTGCAGGCTTTCTTTCTCAAGTGTGGCCGAGCCATCTTCTAAGGTAGAATATGCAGCTGATGTGTCATCAGTACCGTTAGGATTACTACTGCCTAATGAACTCGACAATGCTTCAAGTTCCTCCTGAGCAATGGCTTTTTTTTGTAGTATAACCTCTTTGAATTCCTCAAGCTCCTTGTCTGAGTACCTCGTTCTTTCGCGTGATTCGGTTTGATTTTCCATGATGCTCATAACAGCAATTATTGTGTAAGGTTTTACAATTTTAAAATTTGAATGCTAACGGAATAAATTGTATCAGCGATGTTACAAATAGTGTTTTAGTTTGGATACAGTAACAAAGGCACGCTTATTAACTCCGGATGGTTGAGTGATAATTTTTTGCCCACAAAATAACCGTAATGTGCCGAGTGGTTGATCAATACCAATGCATCGTTTTTCATGCCATGGATCAATACATCGGCCACAGTTGCTATATCTGCCGATTTGATATGGTGAAAGTTTAAATTTTGCTGATTACCGCAACGTTTAGCTGCCTCAAAAAATATCTGCTTGGCAAAGTCTTCGTCAAGATCTGGTATACCCGAAGCCGCTACATGGCCAACAAACAGATCGACTTTATTTGGCAAGGTTAATTTGCCGAGATAGCCCAATACATCTGTACGGCACCAACGCAAATCTGTTATGTAAGTAAGTCTTTGGATATCATTATACGACCAATTGGCCGGCAACATCAGCATAGGTACTGATATTTTGTTCAACACGATCTGCATATCCAGCGATGAGGCATCATTTATCTTTCCTGCAGGAACTATCACCACACCAATATTATTTTGATTGATGAATGATGCAAGCGAACTGTTATCTAATTCAGATATATCCACTTCAGCAATTTCGGTCTCCTCTCCTTCTGTGTAGGTGTTTAATACCTTAAGGTAAGAAAAAAGGTGTTCGTCTATATGATGTTCATCCTCTAAACCGTTAACAACAGGCTCCAGTTCCACACTTGCAGGTTTAAAAACCTTACTCCCGATCACTAACCGGGCATTTATGCTTTTTGCAAACATTAACGCCGACTCTGCTGCACTCCTGGCCTCAACACTGTTATCGTTGATCACAAAAACTGATTTCATAGGTATAATAGATAAGTACTTATAAAAACAGTGTAAACAACCGTAGGTTTTAATTCATAATTAATTATTTCAAATTGATTATCAGGCCTAAATGACCGCTAACAGACAAAAGAGCCCGATTAAACATCTGAGGCGAAGCTTTTTTTAAAGTCGTCTAAACCGTGGTTAATCTCAATGCGATTCTTAGGCAGACTGCTTGGATAGTTCTGTTGTAAGTATTTGATCAGGTTTTCGCGGATATAGCAACGCAAATCAAAGGCGATGGATGAATTGCGTGCGCTTACCAATACTCGCAATTCTATTGTACTGGGTTTTACATCAGTAACCTGGATAATGCCTACACGTTTATCCCAAAGCGGAGTTGCATCCAGCAAGCGGGCAAGCTCTGTACGTAAAACATCCGTAGGTACTTCGTAATCTACATATAAGAACACGGTACCTAATAATTGTGAAGTAGTACGAGTCCAGTTTTGAAAAGGCTTTTCTATGAAATAATTTATAGGCAATATCAACCGCCTCTGATCCCAAATGTTAAGCACTACGTAAGTAAGGGTGATGTCCTCTACCCTTCCCCATTCGCCTTCAACTACCAGCACGTCATCAATACGGATAGGTTGCGTAAAGGCGATTTGAAATCCTGCCAGTAAATTCCCCAACGATTTTTGTGCCGCAAAACCGATAATTATACCGCCAATACCCACACCAGTAAGCAAACCAGCACCCAATTTGCGTACGCTGTCAAAACTCAGCAGTATCAGGGCCAAGGTTATCAGGATGATAGTAACTGTCGACAACTTTCGAACAAAAGACAACTGCGTGCGCACCTTGCGCTCTTTAAGATTATCTTCTTTATTAAAATCGTATTTATAATAGATAAAATCCTCAAGGATCTTGATGGCATTCGTTAGCAATACCGCGAATGAGATTACCAGCAATATTCCAAACCATCTACGCAGATCGGCAGCATAATTATCTTTTAATGCAAAGTATGGCAGCAGGATATTCAGCGTAAGCAGCGGAATAAAATGGTTAAGCGACCTGCTAAAGTGTGTTACAAAAGAACGCAAGAAAGAGTAATCTGCTTCCTTTTTATTCTTGTAATAATTGAGAAGTGCTTTAACGATAATTTTTACTACATAACCTATCAATAGTACGGCTGCGATAATAAGCAGGTTCCATACTACGTGCGGCATTTGTTTAGACCATTCGTTAAACTGCTTTTCCATTATAAAAATATTGGTCTGTCTAATTTAACAGCTATACGGTAAGCCGCATTCATCAACCCTACATGGCTGTAAGCCTGAGGGAAATTACCCCATTGGCTACCGGTTTTTTCATCAACATCCTCACTGAATAGTAAAAGATGGTTGCAATACTTCATCAGTTTTTCAAACTCGCGCATGGCATCATCTATACGGCCAACGCAGGCCAAGGCCTCAACATACCAAAACGCACAAATGAGGAAGGTAGTTTTCGGTTTGCCAAAATCATCCTGGTGAATGTAGCGGTAAAACAAGCCGTTCTCGGTTTTTAATTCTTTCTCCAAGGCAATCAAATGATCTTTTGCTTTTTGCGATGCCGGGTCGAGGTAGTTCATCATGATCAGTTGTAAGGTGCTGGCATCCAGGTGTGGGCTACCTGCAGCATGCGTATAAACTTTACGCTCAGGATCATAACAACTTTCTATATGCGCTGCCGCTCTATCTTTTAAAGCGCGGGCACGTTGTACCAGTTCATCATTGTTAATGGTGAGGGCAATTTTTTCAGCTGCACAACAACCCGCCCACTGGAATAGGTTACTGTAGCAATGGATGTGTGCAATGTTGCGGAATTCCCATATACCCGCATCTTTTTCATCAATGGTGCGGTCTATTTTATCCAGGATAGATGAGATCCATTTTGCAGAATCTTTACGTTCGCTGAAAACAAAGCGGTGGTCATCATACAATGGCAGCAGAGAGATCAAAACCTGCCCGTAAATATCGTTCTGGATATGTTCTGATGCCTGGTTGCCAATGCGTACCGGACCGTTACCAAGATAACCCTCCAGGTGATCCATTATCACCTCGTTAAGGTCTTTGCGGCTATCAATCCCATAAAGTGGCTGATACCTGAAACTGCTTTTATCACCAAAAGATATATCTGTTACATAGCCAAAGTATCGTTCCATTTCTTCAAAATGGCCGATATGATTTAGCGAGGTCAATACATAATAGGTATCGCGAAGCCAGCAATAACGGTAATCCCAATTACGGCCACTTCCCGGATGCTCGGGCAAGCTACTTGTACTTGCTGCGATTATAGCACCTGTATCCTCAAACTGATGGATCTTTAAAGCCAACGCCGAGCGGATAACATAAGGTTGGAAATAACCTGCTATTGATGAGTGTTTTATCCATAACCGCCAGTACTCTGTTGTTTCGCGCAAATATTCTTCTGCAATGCCTACTAAGGAGCGGTCTATCTCTACACCATAGTTCAGCAATAAATAACGGGTATCGTTCAGCGAGAAATAAGCCTGCTCGTCTAAATAAGTAAGCGGGATGTTTGAGGTGAGCGTCATGTGCTCATCACAACTTGTATATGATATTGAGTCGCTGCCTAAAGCTCTTGTCCATTTTTTACGCCCGTAATCACAAACGGGGTCGCACACCACTTTGATTCGTGGTGTACCTTCAAGGGGTTCAATCTTTCTCAGCAAAATCAGCGGTTTAAAATACCGGTTATGCCTGCGAAAACGCGGTGCATAATCAGTTACACGATATTTGCCGTTCTCGCAGGTAATTTCAGTACGTAATATATTGGTGTTCTCTAAATAATATTGCTTGGTGGTGTATTCGCCTTTTGGTTTTATAGAAAACTCTCCGCCTTTCTTTTTGTCGAGTAATCCGCCAAAAACAAACTGGCTGTCAAACCGCGGCCAGCACATCCATTCTACATTAGTATCAGTGCCAATATGTGCTATATATGCACAGTTTCCTATTATCCCGGTTTGGTAGGTATGTTTTTCCATTTATCGTTTGTGGTATCTAAATAACCCTACCAACAACCATCTTTTATAATTGTTACCAAAAAGGTTTAAAGTTTGTCATTTAGAGCTTATTGCATCTGCTAAGGCACATTCCATTACACGAAAATTGCCAAATAAAAAACATTTACGGAGTAATATCCTTTGTAAAAGCATGAGTAAAATTTATCCTGGGAGACCTTATCCCTTAGGTGCAACATGGGACGGAAAAGGCGTTAATTTTGCCTTATACGCTGATAACGCCACCGGCGTAGAGTTATGCCTGTTCAATGGAAAGCAACCTGAAAAAAGAATAAAATTATCCGAACGTACGCACCAGATATGGCATTGTTACCTGCCCGATGTTAAACCCGGCCAATTCTATGGCTACCGGGTTGACGGCCCCTATGATCCACAAAACGGGTATCGGTTTAATGTGAATAAACTGCTGATGGACCCCTACGCAAAATCCCTATCAGGCAGAATAGACTGGCACGACTCTATATTTGCTTATGAAATAGGCAACCCTGATGAGGATATGAGTTTTAGCACTACAGACAGTGCCCCGTTTATGCCAAAATCGGTAGTTATTGATTCTACATTTGATTGGGGAGATGATAAATTCCCGCGCATTCCTTATCATCAATCTATCATTTACGAGATGCACGTAAAAGGCTTTACGCAAATGCATCCCGATATCCCGGATGAAATAAAGGGCACATACGCTGCGATTGGCCATCCGGCTTGCATAAAATACCTGCATGAGCTGGGTGTTACGGCTATAGAATTAATGCCTATCCATCATTTTGTAAACGACAGGCATCTGCTTGAAAAAGGGTTAACCAATTACTGGGGATATAACACCATAGGCTTTTTTGCGCCGGATATTAAATACGCTGGTAGCGTGCCCTGCCATGAGCAGGTGCAAGAGTTTAAAGAGATGGTAAAAGCCTTGCACGAGGCAGGTATCGAGGTAATACTTGACGTGGTTTATAACCATACCGGCGAGGGTAACCAAATGGGGCCCACGCTATCACTTAAAGGTATTGATAACGCATCATATTATCGCCTTGTTGATGATAACAAACGTTATTATAATGATTACACCGGTACCGGTAATACATTGAATGCAATGCTTCCAAACGTGTTGCGCTATATTATGGATAGCCTTCGCTACTGGATAGTGGAAATGCATGTAGATGGTTTTAGATTTGACTTAGCCGCCACCCTTGCCCGCGAGTTGCATGACGTAAACAAGCTGAGTGGATTCTTCGAGATCATTTACCAGGATCCTATAATCTCTCAAGCTAAACTGATAGCCGAGCCCTGGGATATTGGCGAAGGTGGTTACCAGGTAGGCAACTTCCCGCCGGGATGGACAGAATGGAACGGTAAATTCCGCGATTGTATCCGCGATTACTGGATAGGAGCCGACAGTATGCTGGGCGAGTTTGGTCAGCGTTTTACGGGCAGTCCCGATCTTTACCAGGACGATAACCGCCGCCCTACTGCCAGTATCAATTTTATAACTGCACATGATGGCTTTACACTGAATGACCTGGTATCATACAACGAAAAACACAATGAAGCCAATGGCGAGAATAATAACGATGGCGAAAGCCACAACCGATCATGGAACTGTGGTACAGAAGGCCCCACTGATGACACTGAGATAAATAAACTGCGCGATAAGCAGAAGCGCAATTTACTGGCTACCTTGTTTCTCTCGCAAGGGGTACCCATGCTGGTGGCCGGCGATGAGTTTGGCCGTACGCAGAATGGTAACAATAATGCTTACTGCCAGGATAACGAGATCTCGTGGCTTAACTGGGCAAAGGCAGATAAGCAACTGCTGGAATTTACCAAACGATTGATACAGATAAGGAAAGATCATCCCGCGTTTCGCCGCAGGCGTTGGTTTCAGGGCAGGCCGGTTAAAGGCAAAGGCCTTGAAGACATTGCGTGGTTTTTACCTGAAGGTAACGAGATGGAAGAGGAAAACTGGAACCATGATTTTGCCCGTTCGTTAGGTATCTTCCTTAACGGTCATGGTCTGCATAGCGTTGATAATACTGGTGACCCTGTTACGGATGATAACTTCTATGTGATCTTTAACGCACACCATGATCAGTTGGAATACCATATTCCTGATGTTTTGGTGAGCAAAAGCTGGGAGATAATATTAGATACCAGTAATGATGAGATAACCGCACAGCCGCTGGCAAAAAAAGAAGTTATAAATGTTGAAGGTCGCTCGGTAGTAGTATTGCGCAACAAACTGAAGTAAGGCATGGATAAAGTGAATGTGTTGGTGCCGGGAGCAACGTTTATTGATGATGACACAGTGAGCGTAGTGCTTTGGGCTCCGTATGCCGATAAGTCCGAATTGGTTTTAAAAAACGGCCAAATCTTTCAGTTAGAATCAAAACCTAAAGGATATTGGACGCTGAAAACCGATCAGATTAAACCCGGCGACTTGTACAAATTCCGCCTGAATGGTGACAAGGAACTACCAGACCCTGCATCGCGTTCGCAACCTGAAGGTGTGCATGGATATTCGGAAGTAGTAAAACCGGATAGTCCGGGAGTTGATCCAGTTAATATTCCGCTTTCAGACTATATCATCTACGAATTGCACACCGGCACTTTTACACCTGATGGGAATTTTGCAGGCCTCGAAGCAAAACTTCAATATCTAAAAGAATTGGGTATTAATGCTATAGAAATCATGCCGGTTGCGCAATTTCCCGGCGAGCGTAACTGGGGTTATGATGGGGTTTTCCCTTATGCAGTGCAAAATTCTTATGGCGGCCCGCGAGCTTTAAAGCAATTGGTTGATGCCTGCCACAATAAAGGGCTGGCGGTGATTTTGGATGTAGTGTATAATCATTTAGGGCCGGAGGGGAATTACTTCAATGAGTTTGGTCCTTATTTTACTGATAAATACCAAACGCCGTGGGGCAAGGCTATTAACTTTGATGATGCCGGTTGCGATGAGGTGCGCAATTACTTTATACAAAACGTACTGACGGGGTTTCGGGATTTCAAGATAGATGCATTACGGATGGACGCTGTACATGCTATAAAAGATTTCAGTCCGAAGCACATTTTGCAGGAGATCCGCGAGAACGTAGATCAATTGATGACGGAGACCGGGAATAAACACTACCTCATCATCGAGTTTGATCTAAATGATAACCGATACATCAATCCAGTTGAGCAAAAGGGTTACGGCATGGATGCGCAATGGATAGACGAGTTTCACCATGCCCTTCGGGTGACTGGCGGCGGTGAACGGAACGGTTATTATTCAGAATTTGAAGGCATTAAGCATTTGGCAAAGTCTTACAAAGATGCCTACGTATACGACGGTGTTTATTCTGAGGGACGACAAAAGACCTTCGGCACCAAAACGGATAATCCCGGTGAACAGTTTGTAGTGTTCTCCCAAAATCACGATCATGTGGGTAACCGTATGCTTGGTGAACGCAGCAGCACATTATTCAGTGCTGATATGCAGAAGCTAATGGCTGCTGCAGTCATGGTAAGCCCCTACCTGCCCATGCTGTTCATGGGCGAGGAATATGGCGAGAAAAATCCGTTCCTGTATTTTGTTAGTCACAGTGATAAGCAGTTAATTGAGGCCGTAAGAACCGGCCGAAACAATGAGTTTAAAGCCTTCCATGCCGAAGGCGAAGCACCTGATCCGCAATCAACGGATACCTTTGTACGCTCTAAATTGGATTGGGATAGCGTTTGGGAGCCTCAGAATCAACAAATGCTTGACTATTACAAACGCCTCATCAAACTCCGAATAGAAACACCTGCCCTACACAACAATAACCGTAAGCAACTGGAAGTATCATTTAACCAAGAGCAAAATACCCTGTACCTACACCGGTGGGAAAAAGCGCAACATGTACACTGTTTCATGAATTTCTCTAAGCAGGAACAAGCTTTCGAATTATCATCAGGCTTGCGACTTATCTTTTCATCAGCAGGGACAAGCAAGGTTCCAAAACTGCCGCCAGAATCTATTACTATTTACACCAACTAAAATGTTCAACCCGGTATCTACATATCGTATACAGTTCCATAAAGATTTCACCTTTAAGCACCTTGAAGGCATTATACCTTATCTTGCTCAATTAGGTATAAAAACTCTGTACGCCTCTCCTATCTTCGCAGCCGTGCCGGGGAGCAATCACGGTTACGATGGCACCGACCCTCTTACTATCAATCCAGAGATCGGAACTTTAAAAGAGCTAAAAGCAATCAGCAAAAAGCTGAAAGCCACAGGCATTAACTGGCTTCAAGACATCGTACCTAACCACATGGCATTCCATCACAATAATAAATGGTTAATGGAACTGCTAAAAAATGGCCCGGCATCACCTTACAAAGACTACTTTGACCAAAGCCTGGCTGATGGTACTTTTTTTAAAGGACCTATTATGGTACCATTTTTAGGAGATGACCTGCAGACTGTTATTGACCAAGGTGATTTACAGATCGTACATGATAATGACGGTTTTTTATTTACTTATGCTGATCAAAAATGGCCCTTAAATGCAGAATCAGCGGCAGTTATTAATGTTAAAATGCTTTCTGAACTCAACAAGGACAAGGCGCAACTTGCAGAACTTGCCGGTCAACAGCATTATCGCCTTTGCAGCTGGAAGGAAACGGATAACACCATCAACTTCCGCCGTTTTTTTACGGTAAATGGATTGATATGTTTGAATATCCAAAGGCCTGAGGTATTCGATCATTATCACCACCTGATAACTGAACTGGTGAAAGAAGATATATTCCAAGGACTGCGTATTGACCATATAGATGGGCTGTACGATCCTGAGCAATACCTGCAACGCCTGCGAAAACTGGTTGGTGATGAAACTTACATCGTAGTAGAGAAAATATTAGAGCATGGCGAGGGATTGCCCGCATGGCCAATTGAGGGTACATCGGGTTACGATTTCTTAGCACAAATAAATAACCTGTTTACCCATAAAAAAGCCGAAAAAGCTTTTACGAAGTTTTACGATAAAATAGCTGATCTTAATAAACCGGTGTATGATCAGATCTTAGAGAAAAAACGGTTCATTCTAACCTCAAACATGAATGGTGAATTGGACAATCTCACCAATTATTATTTTGAGTTAGGTTTAGGCAATGCTGATGACAGGGAGACTATCAAACAAGCAATTGCCGATCTGCTTGTACAACTGCCGGTGTACCGTTTCTATGGTAACAAATGGCCATTAAATGCGGATGAACAGCAAGCCTTGAATGCCGTTTTAACAAGCAAAACCAATCTCTTCTCATCCGCCGACAGTGAAAAAGTTCTTTTGTTTTATCAACGTTGCATGCAATTTAGCGGGCCGCTGATGGCCAAGGGGGTTGAAGATACGCTGATGTATACCTACAATCGCTTTATTGGTCATAATGAAGTGGGTGACGCACCAAATGCGTTTGGTATATCAGTAGATGATTTTCATAAATTGATGCAGTCCCGCTGGCAGCAATGGCCGCTGGCATTGAACGGCACATCAACCCATGATACCAAACGTGGCGAGGATGTGCGGGCGCGGTTGAACGTTCTCAGTTATTTAAGCGATGAGTGGTTTGAGAAAGTGAACGAATGGCGTAAGCTAAATGCTAAACTGAAACAAAATAAATTTCCGGATGCCAATGACGAGTACTTTATCTATCAATCCCTGATAGGTACTTATGCAGGCGATGAGGAAGATATCGATGTTTATAAAGAGCGGTTGAGTGCATACCTGGAAAAAGTACTCCGCGAAGCAAAGGTACATTCTAACTGGGCGCAGCCTGATGAGGAGTATGAAAAAGCTACAAAGGATTTCGTTATTGCTTTGTTAGACCAACGGTCGCCATTTTGGAAAAGCTTTATCAGCTTTTTTAACAAAGTGGCAAGTTACGGCGCCGTTAATTCACTATCTCAATTAGTGCTGAAACTTACCTGTCCCGGCGTACCGGATATTTATCAGGGTTGTGAAATGTTAGATCTCAGCATGGTAGATCCTGATAACCGCAGACCTGTGGATTATGAGGTACGAAAGAAATTATTGAGTAAAAAGGTGGATATCGGTTCTTGGAAAAAAACCGATGGTACCTTCAAACTTCACCTGCTGCATAAACTGCTTAAATTCAATTCGTCAACAGAAATATTTTCAAATGGCGAATACCTTCCGTTGCAGGTGAAAGGTAAATATGCGGATGACGTTATCGCGTTTGCGAGAGTTTATGATGGCGAATGGGTTGTTACTGTCGTTCCGCTTAATATGACCGGTGTTGCCGAAAATGGCTTGGAGAAATACAAAGGCAACAATTGGGATGACACCGAAGTTATCTTGCCTTTGTACGCGCCATTATATTCAACAAACATAATCACCGGAAAGCAGGATATCCTAAAGGCCAAACTAAAACTAAAGAAACTGCTGAGTGATCTACCGCTTGCCGTACTGCACCTGAAACCATCAGATAATAAACGCAGCGCAGGTGTGCTGTTGCACATTACATCGCTGCCATCAGCATTTGGTAACGGTGATTTTGGCAAACAAGCTTTTGATTTTGCCGATAGTTTAAAAATGGCAAACCAACGCTATTGGCAGATCTTACCATTAAATGCAGTTAGTAGTGCTGATGCATTTTCGCCTTACAGCGGCACTTCAAGTCAGGCTGGTAACATACTAATGATCAGTCCTGAAATATTAGAGAACTCTGAGTTACTAACCGCCCGGGAACTAAATAAATATCAGCTTATATCCCATAGTAAAGTTGATTTCAAAGCATCGAAAACTGCGCGATATAAATTACTGGGCCTGGCATGGAACCGTTATAAAGCATCAACTAAGGAAAACAATGCATTTGCAGGCTTTTGCCAAATAGAAGATTGGTGGTTACATGATTATGCACTTTTTACATTGTTGAAAGAACTCAATGACGATTTGCCCTGGAATAAATGGGAGGAAGAATATAGATTGCGATCTCCCAAAGCACTCAAAAAAATAGCCACACAATATCCCGACAAACTCCAGGAAATAAAATGGTACCAATACATATTTACCTCGCAGTGGCAGAATTTAAAAATTTATTGCAACAAACGTGGTATAAAAATATTTGGCGATCTCCCGTTTTACATCAGTTATGATTCTGCAGATGTATGGGCAAATCCCGAGTTGTTTGATCTGGATGCAGATCTGAATATGATCAGCGTATGCGGTGTACCACCCGACTATTTCAACGAGAACGGGCAGCGCTGGGGAATGCCTACTTTTAATTGGCTAAAGCTAAAAGAAAAAGGATATGATTGGTGGATCAAACGCATCGGCAAAAACCTGCAATGGTACGATGTTTTGCGTTTAGATCATTTCAGGGCGTTCTCAGCTTATTGGGATGTCCCTGCATCTGAAGAAACTGCTGTTGATGAACGATGGTTACCCGGCCCGGGACATGACTTTTTCCGTTTATTAAAAGAATCTTTTCCTGATATGCCATTTGTAGCGGAAGATCTCGGAGAAATTGATGAACCGGTTTACGAATTAAAAGACAAATACAATTTGCCGGGCATGAAAGTGTTGCAGTTTGCCTTCGGAGATGATATTGCGAATTCGCCGCATGTACGCCACCAACACGAAAAGAATTTTGTGGTTTACACAGGCACGCACGACAACAATACTACGCTCGGCTGGTACCGGCAGGACGCTGATGATATTTCGATCAGTAATTTTAAAAAGTACACTGCCGTTAAACTAAAAGAGAAAAATATCACGGAGGTTTTGATACGTGAAGCGTTGTCTTCTGTTTGCGATACGGCAATTATACCGGTACAGGATTGGTTATCGCTGGATGAAGTCGCAAGGATGAACACTCCTGCAAGCAGTGGAGAGAATTGGACTTGGCAACTTACAAACAAACAGTTAGAGGCATTGCCGATAAAACGAATGCGAAAACTGACCGGCTTATTCGGGCGAGCGTAAATTGGTGGCATAATTCGCCCGTATGTTTGTCGCTATCAGCCCTCACGCGGTGTGTATTTGCAGGGTATCTTTGATATATTAAAACACCATAATTATGAAAAAGATACTCCCTTTCCTTTGGTTTGATAACAATTTGCAGCAAGCCATGGATTTTTACAAATCTGTCTTCAGTGATTTCACCATCGTTTACACTAATAACTATGGTAAAGAAGGCCCCGGCGCCGAAGGCTTGCTAATGAGCGCCCAGTTTAAAATGAGCGATCAGGAATTTATGGGCTTAAACGGCGGTCCGCATTTTAAGTTTACCGAAGCCGTATCGTTTTTTATTAATTGCGATACACAGGATGAGATTGATTACTACTGGGAGAAACTGTCAGCAGATGGCGGCCAAAAGTCGCGCTGTGGTTGGTTGAAGGATCAATTTGGATTATCGTGGCAGGTATGTACACCTGTATTGGGTCAGCTGCTTGCAGATGCCGACAGACAGAAGGCCAGCCGTGTTATGCAGGCTATGATGCAGATGGACAAAATAGATATAGCGAAAATTGAACAGGCTGCTAAAGGCTGATATTAAACACAAAGGCCCCGATTTATCGGGGCCTTTGTTATGTATTAATAAGCCGCATCAGGGGCTTTATAATCAAATATAAAATCTACAATTTTCTTTAATTCGGGAATTTTGAGTTTTGTGCCCTTGTATTCCCATTTTTCCTCGTCTTTGTCAATGCTGATTTCGCCTAAAAAATTAGGATCATTTTCATCATTTGGTTCATGAGGAATATCTTTATGGGTAAGTTTACTTAAGAACCTCGAAGAAAAAATCTTATAAAGTCCGCTTCCCCAAACTCCTTTCTCTGTAACTATCTCTACGTGTATCTCGGCGTCCGTATCGGTAACAAGTTTTAAGATGACCATATTGCTTAAGATTATAATATAATGACAAATGATAACAAATGTTGTTTGAAAAAGCGTTAAGATTTTTTGTAAAAATGGGGTATTAATATTAACAGCATATTAAATTATCGTTACATACTACCAACAAATTAGCTTAACTATAATTTAAACCGTTTTCATATTCTTATCTGCTATACCGTGGATTTTTATTAGATTTGAAACCCTTATTAATGAATTTCTTCTGCAGGGTTGTAAAGTGAATATTGCCGCGCGTATCTCTGTTTCTTGCGTTATAATTATCTGCTTTGCTTGTACAGCAAGTGATTGTAAAGCGGCTGCTTCAAAAAATGGCTTACCTTCAGGTCCAGATACCATTGAACATTACAATAAATTAGTTTCCCGTTATCGATACGACAATCCAGACTCGGCAACTTTATATGCCAATATGGGTTTGAAATTGGCCAGGCGTCTTAAAAACCAACAAGGTGAAGCGATAATGCTCAACCAGTTGGGTATGATAGATGACAATGTGGGCGATTTTGAAAACTCACGCAAAAAATATCTGCAGGCGCTTGATCTTTATAAAACCATCGGAAATACTAAAGGAATGGCTACGGAGAACATCCGCCTGGGTGTAGTAGAATTGCGCAAAGGCCAGTATGACCGTTCTATAGGTTATTTTCTCTCAGCATTAGAGTTAAGTGAACAAGGCGGTGATAAACTTGGCCGGATGGAAGCTTATATTACTTTGGGCGAAGCTTATGCGGGCCAGAAAAAATATGGCCGCGCTTTAGCGTATTATCGTACAGCTGAGAAATTGAATGATGAGATCCCTTTTTCAAATCTGTCGCTTAACCTGTTCAACGATATAGCTATCTCCTACCGCGAGATCAATAAACTTGCGGAGGCGAAACCTTACTTACTTAAAGGTATTAAGCTAAGCGAAGTTCCTAAGTATCAGGGATTGAATATTACTTTAACTAACACGCTTGCGTCTGTTTATGCCAAAGGCGGTGATACTACAACTTCTATTAAGCTGCAAAAAGAGGCTTTAGAAAAAGCCCGCAAGATAAACAACTATATTAGGCAGATACAAACCCTTACCGGATTGGCAACAACTTATGGCAACCGTAATCCGGCAAAAGCTTTAGATTATTGGCAACAAGCCCTTAAACTCTCAGAAAGCCGCAATGCTTACAAGGAGCAAGTTGATGAACTGAACGCAATTGCTAATATTTTTGAGTTGCAGAAAAACTACATAGAAGCATACAATGCCCGAAATAGACAATATAAAATAGCCGATGAGTTTTTTTATAAAAAAATGAGCCGGCAAATAGTAAGCTTGCAGAATGCCTACGAACTCAATCAATCAAAAGCGCGCGAACAACAATTACGGTTTGAAAATAACCGGCATAACCTGCAGCAAAAAATATCTTACGGTATAATTGCCGCCGTATTTTTGATACTTGTTGTACTGATATATTTTTATTTCCGAACACGCAAGCTTAATTATCTTCTGAATAAGACCAATGCCGACTTGCATGAGTCGAATATGGTTAAGGATAAACTTTTCTCTATCCTTGGGCACGATCTACGCTCGCCCTTCATATCAGTTATCAACCTGTTAGATATCATTGATGACGATGATCTGGAACCAGAACAACGTAAAGGGTTACTAAATCAACTAAAAGACAACACAACCGTGTCCTTAGAAACTTTAGATAGCTTATTGCGCTGGGGCCAAAAGCAGATCAAAGGCATTCCTATTAATCCATCGGCATTTAATGCAAACGCAGTTGTTAACAAAGCTGCAGTCTTCCTGGCGGGAGTTGCCGGAAATAAAGGTATCACAATAGAAAATAATGTTTTGGATAACCTCAATATCTTAGCCGATGCCGATCATTTTGAGTTTATTATTCGCAACCTGCTCTCAAATGCCATCAAATTCAGTGGCAATAACAGTAAAGTGATTGTCACCGCAGTACAGCAAGAAGACAATTTAGTTGCACTAACTGTGAAGGACTGTGGGATTGGGATAGCATCCGAAAAGTTGGATGAGATATTCGATATCAATAATATCAGTACGCGTGGCACAAGCAATGAAAAGGGAACCGGCCTTGGTTTGCTTTTGTGTAAAGAGTTTGCTGAGGCTAATAACGGCAATATCGCTGTAGTCAGCGAATTGGGTAAAGGCTCTGCATTTACCGTTACCCTGCCATCGGCTTAAAGCGGCTGTTCGTTACTATCAACCTTGGCATCTTCTACATCGCGCTCAACAGTGAGCGTGCATTCACCAACAAACAAAGCTAAAGCGCCAACTGCCGCTAATACGGGTGCTAACACGGCTGCTACTACACCAATTGAAAGCGGGAAACTCATCAACTCTTTACCTAACTTATCATTGATCGTAATCCGGGTAATGTTGCCTTCTTCAATCAGTTCTTTTATCTTGCTAACCAGATGCTTACCGCTGAGGTTAAAAGTTTCTTTTGTTTTCATATTTGTTAGATTGTGGCATAAAGGTAATGTTACAAGCGATTTTTCACGAGTTTAAAAAGTTAGATAACGATCATCTGCCAATATATTCAGCTGAACATATTTAATAGTTGGTTGTATGATTGTACATGAAGATGTTTCAACAAACAATAGACCTTCCACCAGCAAGGCGCGGTTTTCATATCATTACAATGGATGTTGTTAATGCCTTACCGCAAATCAGTGAAATAAAAATGGGAATGTTGCAGGTATTTATACAACACACATCTGCATCGCTATGTATTAATGAAAACGCCGACCCAACCGTGCGCCAGGATTTTGAAATGTATTTCAACAAAGCTGTTCCTGAGAATGACCCGGATTACCTGCACGATTATGAAGGATCTGACGATATGCCGGCACACCTTAAAGCAGCCTTGTTAGGCAGTTCGGTCTCTGTCCCTATCCATAATGGAAGATTAGCTTTAGGTACCTGGCAAGGTATTTATCTTTGCGAACACCGTAACCATGGTGGCCGGCGGACTATCGTAATAACCGCTTGGGGCGAGTAAACGATGCGTCGCAAAACACCTGTTAATTGGCGCAGTTTACCATTTGTGATGTATATCCTTTAAACGATTTTTGCTTTAAAACAATATGATTATGGAAGTTATAGAGATTAATAAAACCACAAAACAACTTATTGTTAACGAAGCGGTAATTGATAACGGGCGAATAACAACAGCTTGCATCAACGGTATGCAAATGTATGATGTAGCCGCAACCAATGTGCTTATAGATAACGCTAACCTAAGCGATCTGGAAATTAAAAACGCGCAACTGGGTGGCGCTTACATCCATAATATTGGTCTGCCACCTGCCAGTCACCCGTATTACGACCCTAATGCAGAGCAACGCCCACTGCGATTTGATGATTGTGATTTGCATGGCAGTTCAATTACTAACTGCAATCTCAGTAATGTAAGCATAAGTAATTGCAACCTCATCGGTATGACTATAGATGGCATTCCCGTTGAAGACCTGCTTAAAGTCTATAAACGTTAATTGCTTTTATTTTTGCTGATCCAGATTTTCTAATACAAATGGATTGATGAAATTACTGCTATGATTTTCATTCACAACATCAGGGCTGTCAAAATCTTTTTCAATCGATAGAAGCAGATCGTCTTGGCTGGCTTGTAAGCTAATCTTATCCGTAGCTGTCCACTCGTCGGCTATTTTCTCGGGCACCAATAAGGCTATAATGTTGTTTTTGAAGGATACTGATATCTTGGCTTCTGCGGTACGTTGTATTGCATAAGTTAAACTATCATCGCCAAACTGCACTTTCTCTTTATACAGTCCATCATGCGCAAAGGCTTCAACTTCAGATGGGGTGAGGCGATACTTTACGCTGTTGTTACTGACGCAAATCTTCATAATTGGGTAGTAAATTAAAATTGAACCAATCAACTGGTCTGCGTTGTTATAACAATAATGTTGCCATGTTAACAATAGACTGTTTTTAAAATTAGCTTTTTCATCTTTCATTAATATGGGCTGATCTTTATCTGCAATGCAGCGTAAAACAAAAAAAGACGCGATAACTCGCGTCTTTACACAAATTATGTTTTATAACAGTTTCTTATTTCGCCACAGAAAATTTATAGATAGACTGTGTTTTGTAAGTCTGACCGGGTTTTAATTCAGTAGACGGGAAAGTAGGCTGGTTTGGAGAATCCGGATAGTGCTGGGTCTCCATGGCAAATGAAGTACGGAACTCATCTTTTTTGCCGCCTTTCATCACATTTTGCGACTGCATAAAGTTACCACTGTAGAATTGTAGCGCAGGTTCTTCGGTAAAGATCTCCATTTTAATACCGCTCTTATCACCAATGACAGTAGCAATCGGTGTGCTGATATCATGTTTACTCAATACAAAGTTATGGTCATAACCTTTACCGTCTTTTAATTGTTCGTTCTCCTGATTGATACGATCACCAATTTTAGTTGGTTTGGTAAAGTCAAATGGTGTGCCTGCCACTGCTTCTATTTTACCGGTTGGTATCAATGTGCTATCAACCGGGGTATAATCATCTGCATGTATTTGCACCAGATGGTCTAAAATTGTACCGCTGCTTTCGCCGTTCAAATTAAAGAAGGCATGGTTGGTTAAGTTAACCACCGTGTTCTTATCGGTAGTAGCTGAATAGCTCACTTTCATTGAGTTATCATCAGTTATTTGATAAATTACTTTAACGTTTAAATTACCTGGAAAGCCACCTTCCATGTCTTTAGCTAAATAGCTTAATTCTAAAGTAGCGCTATCAATTTGTTTAGCATCCCATACCACTTCCTGAAAGCCGGGATGACCACCATGCAATGCATTTACACCATTATTGGTAGCCAGTGTATAATCTTTTCCGTCTAATTTAAATTTGCCTTTAGCAATGCGGTTGCCATAACGGCCGATAGTTGCTCCATAGTACGGCTCTTTGGAATTAATGAAACCATCCACACTCTCAAAGCCTAAAACCACGTCGGTTAGTTTACCGTCTTTATCCGGCACCAGCAAGCTTACAATACGTCCACCGTAGTTGGTAACAGCAGCCTCAACTCCATTTTTGTTTTTAAGGATATAAAGATGTGTTTGTTTGCCGTTAATGGTTTTCTCAAAAGCTGAGGCTTCCGGTAACTTCGGTGTGGTTTGGGTAGAAGTGCTATCTGTCATGGTAGAGGTTGTTTGTTTTGCAGACTGATTGCAGGCAGTAAATGTTACGCTTGCAGCCAGCATCACTGCTAAAGTTGCTTTATTAAATGTGTTTGTCATAATATTTGGTTGGTATTGTTTCAATTTTAATTGCCGGATGGCGCTGCTAACTCTACTCCTTCGGCTACGGGTTCGCCAAAATTAGGGCTGCCATCTGCGTTCCATGTAAACTTTTGCATGCGTGGCGAACGGAAACCACCACAACCCTGCCCTGATTTTGAATTGGCGTGGTAAATTATCCAATCTTCTTTACCATCTGCCGATTTAAAGAAAGAATTATGCCCCGGCGCGTATACACTCTTTTCAACAGAGCGCTGGAACACCGGTTTATCTGATTTTTTCCATGAATTTGGATCCAACAGATCACTGCTTCCTGAAGCAGTTAGCATTCCTAAAGCATAAAAATCAGTCCAGCAGCCACTGGCTGAGTAGATGAGGAATAATTTATTCCCGTGAATCAAAATTTCGGGGCCTTCATTTACATTTACATGAGGCGGATTGCTGTCTTTACCCAAGTCTCCATTCTTTTCCCAATCGAACAGAGGGCCTGATATTTTTGAACGTTGTCCATCTATCGTCCATGGATTTTTCATTTTGGCAATAAATATATCCTGTTGACCATTATAATTGCCTTCCCAGCCAGACCAGATCATGTAAAGCTGGCCCTTATGCTCAAATACAGAACCATCAATAGCCCATTTGTTTGTAGCATCGCCTACCTGCCCTTTAAAAGCCCAGTTACCCTTTGTTGGATCTGTAGATGCGTTTTCAATCACGTACATACGGTGATTATTGTTGTCGCCGTCATCAGCAGCAAAATACATATACCATTTGCCTCGCAGGTAATGCAGCTCCGGTGCCCAAAGTTCTTTTGAATGTTTAGTGTCTGCGGGTGGCGTCCATACAACCTGTTTTTCGGCAGTACCAAGGTCGGCCATGTTTTTGGTTTTCTAAATTTCATTGTTGTCTTTTGATCACGTGAACGCATGGAAGCATATTCAGATAAAAACTCATTTGTCGAAAATGATTTTTTCTGTTCAAGCGCTTCTTCAATAAGCTGTTGCAAATCTTCAACACCACGAAAACTTAAATTCAAACCTT
>JAESTD010000042.1 GCA_016763755.1 Mucilaginibacter sp. | reverse complement strand
TTTATTTTTATAAAAATATGTCATTGCGAGGAACGAAGCAATCTCAGAGGACAATCCTTTTGGATATGCTGAGATTGCTTCGCTATCGCTCGCAATGACATGGTGGTTTGGCTTTAGGTAATAGCTTTCGCCTTTTACCTTTAAGCTTTTACCTTATTACGCTTCTACAGCCTGGTTCTCAGGGCGTAAGCTGCGTACGGTTTTACCCGCCTGCCACATTTCGCTTTCGCGTAATTCGCGTAATTCTTCGTTCAATTTTTCGCGGTAATCCGGCTGGCTGTTTGAGTCGATAGAACGTTGAGATTCTTTACCGGTAGCAACGCTATCATAGAGTTTCTCAAATACCGGTTTAGTAGCATCGCGGAATTCTTTCCACCAGTCTAACGCACCGCGTTGTGCAGTGGTTGAACAGTTTGCATACATCCAGTCCATACCGTTCTCAGCTACCAATGGCATCAAAGATTGGGTTAACTCTTCAACAGTTTCGTTAAATGCCTCAGATGGCGAGTGGCCTTTGCTGCGCAATACATCGTACTGTGCCGCGAAGATACCTTGCACACAACCCATCAAAGTACCACGCTCGCCGGTAAGGTCGCTGTATACTTCTTTTTTGAAATCGGTCTCAAACAGGTAACCGCTGCCTACTGCAATACCTAATGCAATAACGCGCTCCTGTGCTTTACCGGTTGCATCCTGGAAGATAGCGAAGCTTGAGTTTAAGCCACGACCCTGCAGGAACATACGGCGTAATGATGTACCTGAACCTTTAGGTGCAACCAGGAACACATCCACGTCAGCAGGTGGAACGATGCCGGTTTGTTCTTTAAAGGTGATACCGAAACCGTGAGAGAAATAAAGCGCTTTACCCGGGGTTAAGTGCTTTTTAACAGTTGGCCAAAGTTCAATCTGGGCAGCATCGCTAAGCAGGTAGCAAATGATGGTACCGCGCTCTAAAGCCTCTTCGATCTCAAAAAGGGTTTCGCCCGGAACAAAGCCATCGCTTACAGCTTTATCCCATGATTTTGAATCTTTACGCTGACCAACAATAACGTTAATACCGTTATCTTTTTGGTTTAGCGCCTGGCCCGGGCCTTGTACACCATAACCAATTACAGCTACGGTTTCATTTTTTAATACTTCCTGAGCTTTTGCTAAAGGAAACTCCTCGCGGGTTACTACATTTTCTTCAGTACCGCCGAAATTTAGTTTTGCCATTGTTTTTGTTGTTTTTATCTCACCGGTTTGGTTACACCGATGATCGTTTTATAGTTCGTTTAAAATAGTTACTTGGTTATCCAACACGTCGTTGCGAGAAACGAAGCAATCTCTTTAAGCAAATCCGCTCTGTATAGTTCGGAGATTGCTTCGTACCTCGCAATGACGCGCGTTTTGGTCTTACATCGTAAACACCTTTTGCCCCTGGTTAAGGTATTCGTTTTCGATGACATCTTCGCCCGGTTCGAGGCGTTCAAACTCGCGCAGTTTGCTGTTGAAGCCTTCGCTGTCTTTGATGATCGCTACACGGGCGCTGCGCACAAATTCTATCAGGCCATAAGGCTGAAGAATTTTGATCAGGTTATCAGTCTCCTCACGGTGGCCGGTTGCCTCAAACACAGTGTAGTCCTTACGGATAGTTACCGCACGGGCGCCATTCTCGCGAAGCAAACGTTCTACGCTTACTTTCTCGGCAATTACATCTGTGGCTACTTTGTATAGCGCCATTTCCTGCCAAACCACATCTTCGTTAGTGTGGTAGTAAACTTTTAATACCTCTACCTGTTTCTCTATTTGGCGGGTAAGCTTGCGCACTACCTCTTCCGACTCAGTGATCACAATATTAAAACGGTGGATGCTATCTATTTCTGATGGCGATGTGTTTAAACTGTCGATGTTGATTTTTCGACGGGTAAATATGATCGCTATCCGGTTTAACAAACCTATCTGGTTCTCGGTATAAACCGTTATGTTAAATTCCTGCTTATCAGTTTCCTGGATTTCCATTGTCTTAGTTTTTTTAAGTTCCCCTTCAGGGGATTAGGGGGCTTCTTATTTTAACCTGATCTCTGCTACGCTGCAACCTTGCGGTACCATAGGGAATACGTTATTCTCTTTGGTAACAATAACTTCTAAAAGGAACGAGCCATCATGTGCCAGCATTTCTTTCAGTGAGCTTTCCAGTTCACCACGGTCTGATACAGATTTACCTGCAATGCCGTATCCTTTGGCAACAGTTACAAAATCCGGGCTTTGTATATCCACAAATGAGTAACGACGTTGGTTGAACAACTCCTGCCACTGGCGCACCATACCCAGGAACCTGTTGTTAAGAATAACGATCTTAACGTTGATACCCGATTGCATGATGGTACCCAATTCCTGTAAGGTCATCTGGAAACCGCCATCGCCTATAATAGCCACAACTTCACGCTGCTGCGCACCAAATTTAGCACCGATAGCCGCCGGTAGTGCAAAGCCCATGGTTCCCAAACCACCGCTGGTAACGTTACTACGGGTGTTGTTGAACTTAGCATAACGGCAGGCCACCATTTGGTGCTGGCCTACGTCGGTAACAATAACCGCATCACCGTTGGTTAGCTCGTTAAGGTGTTTTATTACCTCGCCCATGGTCATTTCCTCAGTAGTCGGGTTTAACTCGTTATGGATCACCTGCTCAGTTTCCTGGCGGGTATATTCATGGAAAGTATTTAACCATTCGGTATGCTCGCGTTTTTCAACTAATTGGGTAAGCATAGGGATGGTCTCTTTACAGTCGCCCCATACCGGTACGGTTGATTTTACGTTTTTGTCGATTTCGGCAGGGTCAATATCCAAGTGGATAACTTTTGCCTGCTTAGCGTATTTATCAAGGCGACCGGTTACGCGATCGTCAAAGCGCATACCGATAGCAATCAATACGTCGCACTCGTTGGTTAAAACGTTAGGGCCGTAGTTGCCGTGCATACCCAGCATACCTACGTTTTGCGGATGATCTGTAGGTATAGCACCTGCACCCAGAATGGTCCATGCAGCCGGGATACCGCTTTTCTCAACAAAAGCTTTGAACTCTTTTTCGGCCTCGCCTAAAATAACGCCTTGTCCCCAAAGGATAAATGGTTTTTGGGCACTGTTTATCAGATCAGCAGCTTGCTGGATATATTGCGGCCTAACAATAGGTTTTGGCCTGTAGCTGCGGATATGGTTACAAGGGGTATAACCCTCGAACTGGAATTTTTGGATCTGCGCGTTTTTTGTAATATCTATCACCACCGGGCCCGGGCGACCGCTGCGTGCGATGTAGAAAGCCTTGGCTATCACTTCAGGGATTTCGGTAGCATCCGTTACCTGATAGTTCCATTTAGTGATAGGGGTGGTTATATTGATCACATCGGTTTCCTGGAAAGCATCAGTACCTAAAAGGTGTGCAAACACCTGTCCGGTGATACAAACCAAGGGGGTGCTATCTATCTGGGCATCGGCAAGGCCGGTAACCAGGTTGGTAGCGCCGGGGCCACTGGTAGCAAACACAACGCCCACTTTACCGGAGGTACGCGCATAGCCCTGGCCGGCGTGAATACCACCCTGCTCATGACGGACCAGAATGTGGTTCAGTTTTTCGCTGTAGTCGTAAAGTGCATCATAGATAGGCATGATTGCACCACCCGGATAACCAAAAATGGTATCCACACCTTCGACTATCAGTGCTTCTAATAAAGCTTCTGATCCTGACAATTCTACCGCCTGCGCTTTAGCCGTTTCGGCTTTCGCATCGCTGATCTCCTGTGTGATTGTTTGTGTTTCCATTTGTGAACTTAGATTACACCGATGCTTTTATAAGCGCACCGATTTTATTCTGTTAATTCTTTTAATTCGAGTTCTGATCCTAAAATTCATCTGTTACGCAGCCTTCGGCAGCATTGCTTACCGTTTTGGCGTAGCGGTATAAAAGCCCTTTGCTTGCTTTTAATGGCGGTTGTACCCATGCAGCTTTGCGGGCCGCCAGTTCCTCGTCAGATATTTTAAGGTTGATGCTGTTGGTGGTAGCATCAATCTCTATCAGATCGTTATCCTGTACTAAACCAATAACGCCGCCCCTGTAAGCCTCGGGCGTAATGTGGCCTACCACAAAGCCGTGAGTACCACCGCTGAACCTACCATCGGTGATCAGCGCTACCGAAGCACCTAAACCTGCACCGTAAATAGCCGAGGTTGGTTTCAACATCTCGGGCATACCCGGTGCGCCAACAGGGCCTACGTTGCGGATAACTACAACATCACCTGCTTTAACGCGGCCGTTCGTAATGCCGTCTATAAGATCAAACTCGCCATCAAATGTGCGTGCAGGGCCGGAAAAGCGCTCGCCCTCTTTACCGCTTATCTTGGCCACGCTGCCACCTTCAGCAAGGTTTCCGTAAAGGATCTGCAAGTGCCCGGTAGCTTTAACCGGTTTCTCCACCGGCCATATAATATCCTGCTTGCTGAAATCCAAGCCCGGTACTTCGGCTAAGTTCTCTGCTATGGTTTTGCCCGTAACTGTTAGGCAATCGCCGTGCAGCATCCCTTGTTCAAGCAAGTATTTCATTACCGCAGGTACGCCGCCAACATCGTGCAGGTCGGTCATCATGTATTTACCGCTTGGCTTCATGTCAGCCAATACCGGTATACGGTCGCTGATGGTCTGGAAATCATCCTGCGTTAGTTTTACGCCGATGCTTTTTGCCATCGCTATCATGTGCAATACCGCGTTGGTACTACCACCCAATACCATTATCACCACCATTGCATTCTCAAATGCTTTGCGGGTCATGATATCGCTTGGTTTAATGTCTTTTTCTAACAGAACGCGGATAGCTTTACCCGCTGCCAAACACTCGGCTTTCTTTTCATCACTTAACGCAGGGTTGCTTGACGAGTAAGGCAAGCTCATGCCTAATGCTTCGATCGCGGCAGCCATGGTATTGGCGGTGTAAACACCACCACAAGCACCCGCACTCGGACAAGCATTTTTTATCACGCCCATAAAATCTTCAGGTGTGATAGTGCCTGCAATCTTTTTACCTAAAGCCTCAAATGCCGATACAATATTAAGGTCTTCACCTTTCCAGTGACCGGGGTGGATGGTACCACCATATACCATAATAGAAGGACGGTTTAAACGGCCCATAGCTATAATAGAGCCCGGCATGTTTTTATCACAGCCCGGCAGTGCTATTAAACCATCATAATATTGTGCGCCGGTGATGGCCTCAATTGAATCGGCAATAACATCACGACTAATTAATGAGTAGCGCATACCCGGTGTACCGTTGCCCATACCATCGCTAACACCAATGGTGTTAAAGATAAGGCCAACCATATCGCTGTCCCAAACGCCTTGTTTAACCAGTTGGGCCAGATCATTAAGGTGCATGTTACAGGTATTGCCATCATAACCCATGCTGGCAACGCCTACCTGCGCCTTTTTCATATCATCGTCAGTTAAGCCGATGCCGTAAAGCATGGCTTGGGCTGCGGGTTGGGTAGGGTCTTGCGTAAAAGTTTTGCTGTATTTGTTTAATTCTACAGCGTTTAAAGTATCCTGTTGCGAACTCATTTTTTGTAGGTGTGGCATTGCTGCCTTAAGCGTTTATATCGTTCCGATTAATCAGGTTGGTTTTGGTTTCTGTAAGTTAGGAATAGCAGTTTCTAATCGCAATAGGCTACAAAAAATTTTTTTATTTAGAATATTATTCTTTTAAATTGGTTTTAATTTATTTATATTCTGATTTATATTT
>JAESTD010000041.1 GCA_016763755.1 Mucilaginibacter sp. | reverse complement strand
AAGTTACCGCTCATCGCCGCGCATGTCCATTACAGCGATCTGCATGAAGCGATCCTGGAAACGGTAACCGATGTCCAGAAGCAAATGGTCAGGCTGGAGCTGATTATGACTTTGCTGGATGGAGAGATCACAAGGGAAAACTGTACGGCGATGATCGGCATGGTCGACGCTATTTTTGAGTCCATTCAGGATTATACCGGCCGGGACCGTGGTCTGCGTGACCTGTCTATCGCAAATTACATGCAACAGATCGAAAGTGTGGAGATGGCTTCCTTCCAGATTTTGGAAATGGCTGCAGTCAAGCTGAAGGACAAGCAGGTCAAAAAATTATTGAAGGAATGTTATAACGAAGCCCGGACCGACAGGATCCTCCTGCTGCTGATCGCGACCAAGTACATGACCGCAAAATAAACAAACGATTAAGATGAATTTATTCGGAAAGACCTATTAGGTGCGGCAACAGGCCTCACCATACTCCGCGCGGCAATTTTGAATGATTTTCAGTAGGTGCACATTGTATTTCTCCAACAGCGCGATGTATTTCTCCCTGAAGAAAGCTTTCTCCGATTCTTCATTGGCGGTATCCCCTGACAGTTTATCGGGCCGTTGGGTGTTTTGATCATAAAGTTCGGGAAAGTCCGCAGCGAAATTGTGGACGATCACCTTGCCGATGCGATCGATAGCAGCTATGGGTGGGATGGCTTCCCGTAACCAAGACAGCACGGTCTTTTTATCGATATCCAGGTTTTTGGCAATGCTTTGAAAAGTATGACCTTTCTCCCGGATGATCTGGTTGACCAATTTCCCGTAGTGCTTTTTCATTAGATGTCAGTAAAGTATTGACGAAAATAATGAATGCGGACCGCATAAAATTGTCCCTGATTGGGTTATTGATAATTCATATCTATACTAAATCCAAGTAAAAAAAAACCGCTTGCCCTGAAGTTTCCGGCAAGCGGTGATGTACAATAAAGGATATGCAACCCTTAGGCTCGCCTGATCACGCCTAATAACAATGCGATGATCGCGATAACCAACAGGATATGGATCAGACCACCTGCGTGGTTCACAAAAAATCCGAATACCCAACCGATAACGAGTATCACGGCGACGATGTAAAGTATACCTCTTATAATATTTGTGTGTGTTTTTATCTTAAACCTGATAGTTGTCTAAAAGTTTGCCCCTCAGCGTTAACCGGAATAAACCTTTTCTGTAAGCGCAGCACAAACTTTGCAATCAATCAATTGTCGATTTCTTAAAACAATATTTACCGCTACGGTATTGTTCCAACAAGTTTTGTTTCCGGAAAGCAAACCTCTTTAAATTAGCCAAAACAATAGATTTTCTGTATATGGTTTTACATCATGGAAAAGCACTTCAGCAGATGCTCAGCGAAAAAGGGGTCACTGTTGAGCAATTGATGACGCTGTTGAAGTGTAACCGCGCGGCTGTACAACGGCTGTACCGGCAAAGCGCTATCGATCAAAGCATTCTCCGGACCATAGAATCGTTAACCGGGATCCAATTGTTAAAGTTGATGGGTACTGATAATCCAGCAGATACAGGCACTCAAACAGGTACGGATGAGCGGATGAGCGAAGGTGAATTTGCCGAGGTATTCCTGGTGGAAGATTCGGAACTGGATGCACACATCTTTAAACTGACTTTTGAAAAGGCTGCCAAAGCGCGGAAGCTGCTTGTTTTCCTTAATGGAAAATCAGCGATCGACAAGTTGCTGGAGCTATTTATCAACAGCCCTGAACATCTCCCCTCCCATATTTTTTTGGACCTGAAAATGCCGGTGATGGACGGAGCGCAGTTTTTAGAAAATTTTTACCGGTTAAATCTCGATCCGGACCACAAAATAAAAATCCATGTGCTTACTTCTTCCGTATTTTATTCAGAAAGACAGACCTTTACCCGTCACCCTTTGGTGACCTCTTTCATTTCTAAACCCGTAAATACAGCGATCATCTCATCAATCTTCAATTAATGTCATGGATAAAATTTACCGCACAGCCGACGAAGTGAAGGATATGCTGGAGCAACTGGCAAGCAACAAATTGCTTTGCTTTCCTTTTGACGCATTCGGATCCGATAATGTAGCGAAAATTGATACGATGAGGGACGTGATCCAAATGAACCGCTCGGAAGCCTGGATCAACTCTAAGTTCCTGACCGATCAGGAATTGTTATTGAACGAACCGGATAATGAGCTGTGGCAGGTAGCATTGGATGCCAGGTCGTGGTTAAACGGAAAATTCGAAGTCAGTGATCTGCTTTTCCCGGAACGTCCGACCAGCGATGTTCACCCGGCAAAAAAAACCAATACCTGAAATCCTTGATAAAATCGGTATTCACCCTATTATAAGTGATATACATATGATTTATAACCGACGGCATTATTTTTATGGATAAGGCCCTGCGATGAAAGATTGTTGAGGTAGGCGTAAAAGGTCGTTATACTGATCTTTTGCCCTTGTTTCAAAAACGCCAGCCACAAAACTTCGGCACTTTCCGGGTGTGTCCTGGATTTTAATAAAGCGAGGATCAGTCCGACGGTCTCCTGTCGCCTGCGGTCTATAAGGGTCGGACGGGTGTCACTAGGTCGGAAGGGTAGCATCAGGTAATTGTTAAAAAGAGCCGCTAAAAACGGCTCTTGATGTTGGTCTATTTATTTTTTTACGGTGGCCTGCGCTTTTTCAGCAGCTTCTAAGTGGTGTTGTAAGATCGGTACGTGCTTGGAAGCAAAAGCCTTGATCTCTGCGTCCTTGCCATCGCTTGCTTCTTTCTTGAACTCGTCGATATCTTCTTTATGGTCTTTAACCATGTAATCGATATACTTCTGATCAAATTCAGCACCGCTCAGCTTGGACATGTCCTCGACATCTTTCTGTTTATCATTGGATAGAATTGCGGGAATGGTGATCACTTTGGATCCCGCCAGTGCTTTCAGCTCGTCGTTGGCTTTTGAATGGTCGGTCACCATCATCATACCAAATTCTTTTACCGCTGCAGAGCTTGCTTTCTGCTGTGCAAGCTTACCCAAAGTGACCTCGAGCATGCCGCCGTTCGCCGCGGTCACGACAAATTTGGCGTCGTCCTTCAATTCGGTGGAATCTTTTAAAGCCAGTTCCTTTTTATTGCTGTCGATCGCGGCATCGGTACTGTTGCTCATGGCGCTTTTTGTCGTGTCCGTGTCCGACGCGCTTTTACTGCCGCTGCCGCTGCAGGCTGCTGCCGTGATCATGATCGTTCCTAAGATGAGTTTCGTGAAGTTTTTCATGGTTGTTATTTTCTTAACCATTGACCAACAACTATGCCATGCAAAAACCCAATAACAGCACTTCCATATCCCCAGGAGAATATCGCGGGTCATTAAATCTATCCGCTAAGCTCACGCTGCCTATCAAAAGATACCGATCGTAAATCATACCACAGAAGAATAAGACACGTAAGCGGTAAAAAGTTTCTGTATTTGTAACCAGTTAGGACGTCGACAACGCGAACTGAACATTCCGTCTAACGAGAGGAAATTGCAATTATCATTACGTTAACTTGCAGCCGACCCTCAACTGCTGGTTGCCGCTTAGTTCGTATTCGATATGCCCGTCATTCCGGATTTTACTACTGATCTTTTCCCGGTTATTTATTTAAATACAAGAGCATAACTCTCATAAATCCGATACTTTCCAACTTAATATATCCTCGACCATAAAAAAGCCCAAATATGATGTGATCCACAAACTATCCTCATTTATGATGGTT